>JAAXHF010000697.1 GCA_012271025.1 Deltaproteobacteria bacterium
GCATCGCGCCACCGACACCCGCTCTGTAACACATGGATGATCCCGGAAATCACCCGCCGGTCGTCCACCCGGGGCACGCCCCGCACTTTATTCGGCAACAACGGCCGGAGCCGCGCGAATTGCTCCTCGGAAAGCCAGAAAGAAGTGGCCATTGCGCTTCCCTCCCTCCTGGACAGAACCCCATCACACCCGGCTGGCCAAGACTACCCCCGTTATGAGTCCGGACCCTAGAGCGGTTTTCATAATGACGTAGCGAGGCGAGCCGGAGGGCCGAAGAGAAACCCTGGAGAAAGTGCCTAAGAGCGCCTTCCTGCACGCTACGCTACGGTAGAAACTGCTCTAGGCAATTTGTATCGAGAATTTACCGGTCAGGACGAGAGCCGATACTCGGTGGGTAAAGCGCGGAGCTTCCTAAAAGAACTAGGCGCGCAGGACTGGGACCGCACGCGTCCAGACGCCGCCCCATTATCTGGGGGCGGATACAAGCGGATTTGGGAAATCCTTTCCGGGGAGGCGAGTTGATCTAATGACCAATATCGCCAAAGACCATGTTAGAGAGGTGCTGCCAAGGCGCCAAGCCGGGCTACGTCGGTAGCCCGGCGGTCGGGGCAAGAGTCGGCTTTCGCCTATTCCATGCGGTACAGCTTGATCGCGTTATCGGCCACGATCTTCTGGGTGACACGCTCGGGGACATTGGCGAAGTCCTTCTCAATCACCGCTTGCGACTCGGGCCAGGTCGAGTCGGTATGCGGGAAGTCGGAGGCCCACATGTAATTATCCTCGCCAAAATACTCCCAGGTCGAGGGACCGATGGGATCGTCCTGGAAGGTCGCGTACAGCTGACGCCGGATGTATTCGCTGGGCGCCATGGGCAGGGCGTCTCTGTCAAAATAGCGGAACTTCTCCCAGGCGTGGTCGGCCCGGTACATATAGTGCGGTAGCCAGCCGGTGTCATTCTCGGCCGATACGATCAGCAGCTTGGGAAAGCGCTCCAGAACGCCGCCCAGGATGATATCCGTAATCGACTCCTGGACCTCGTGGATCAGCCGCATATACACGCTCTGGCGGCTGGCGCGGACCACGTTGGCGGGCGGCCGCTGGCCGGTGTTCTTCTTTTCCCGGTTGCCCTTTTTGCTGGTCACCACATGCAGGCTGATCGGCATGTGCAGCTCTTGAGCTGCTGCCCAGAAGGGATCGTACTCGGGGCTGCTGTACGGCTTTTCGCGGGGCGGCGAGCCCCAGATCATGACGCCCCGCATGCCGTTCTTGGCCCCCCGCTCAAGCTCCTCGACGCCGGCCTGAATGTCTTCGAGCGAAATCAGTGAGATACCGAACAGGCGCTTCGGGTCATAGTTGCAGAACTCGCTCAGCCAGTCGTTATAGGCCCGAAAACACGCCTGCTGGAACTCGGCATCGTCCAGACCAAACAGCGACATACCCAGGGTGGTGTACAAGACCTCGGCCTCAACCCCGTCAATCTCCTGGTCCTTGATCCGCTCGGCCGGGTCCCAGCCGCTCGGCCGGGCGCCCTCGTAGCCCTTTTCCCAGGCTTTGGGCAGATCTTCGGGTTTGTTGCCCGCAGCAAAGCCACCCGCGACCGGAAACGGCCGCAAACCCTCGACACAGAAAAAATGGCCTTTCTTCCCATTATAGCCCTCGACAACGCGGGGCGCCCGGTCCCGGTATTTTGCGTCCAGGCGGGTCTGCCACAGGTTGGCCGGCTCCATCATATGCGAATCCGCAGATACCACACGCATGCGTCTGCCTCCTTAGTTATGAATGTCTGCGAGGATAGTCAGACCCGGGGACGCAGCCTCCGCGGTCTTGGCGCCTATTGTCTGCCCAGCTCTTGCGGTTTGTCAAGGAGCCGATAGGCTGAGGCGGCACTGCGGTACTAAGGAGGAAGCGCATGGATTTTGGTCTGTTGATGCCTTTTCAGAACCCGGCCCGCTGGGCGCGGCCGTTTCCGGAGTTGTACCAGGAGCAGCTCAACCACATCGTCGCCGCCGAGCAGCTTGGTTACGATACGATCTGGCTGACCGAACACCATTTCGATCAGGACGGCTGGTCGCCCGCGCTGCTGCCGCTGGCCGCCGGGATTGCGACCCGCACGCAGCGGATTCGGATCGGCACCTGCATTCTGATTCTGCCGTTTCAGAACGCCCTGCGCGTGGCCGAGGACGCGACCACGGTCGATATCCTGTCGAACGGCCGTTTCGATCTGGGCGTCGGCAAGGGCTACCGGGTCAATGAGTTTACCGGTTTTGGCATCCCCCGCCAGACCCGCGACGCCCAGCTCGAAGAGGGGCTGGAGGTCATTCAAAAAGCCTGGACCGAGCAGACCTTCTCGCATGACGGGGCCTATTATCAGCTCCAGGATGTCGAGCTGACCCCGCGCCCGGTGCAAACGCCCCATCCTCCGATCTGGATCGGTGCCCGGGGCAGGCGCGCGGTGGAGCGCGCCGCCCGGATGGGCTTTCACCTGATCGGGACCGGCGAGGTTGAACAGCAGCGGGCCTACGACCGGGAGCTTGAGCGCCAGGGACGGGATCCCGCAGCCTACCACCTGTGTCAGCTGCGCTGGGTGTATGTGGCCGCCAGCCGCGACCAGGCCTGGGACGAGGTCGGCGAACATCTGTACTACCTGTTCAACTCGACTTTTCCGCTGCTGAAAAAGGCCGGCGATCTGCCCGCCGACCGGGCCATGGCCGAACTCCCCAGTCTGGAACAGCTGCGCAACGTCGACCCGACCATTCCGGGCGGCACGCCGATTGTCGGCACGCCGGATGACTGCATCCGGGCGATTGAACGCTATCAGCGGGAAACCCGGGTGAGCCATTTGGCCATGGGCATGCACCTGCCCGGCCTGGCATCCGAAAAAGTGCTGGCCAGCCTCGAACTGTTCGCCCGTCAGGTCATGCCCCGATTTCGCTAAGACAGACTGAACACTCATTCAGCCATCCCCCTCCGCGCTCTTGCTGAGGGGGGGAAAATATGCGATAGAGGGGCAGATGTTTTCCGTTGGGGATTCTGTTGGACAGAGCGCTTGACATTTGACCAAGGCGTGAGTATGCCGGGCACAAGGCATTCTCGAAACAATATCTTACCTGAAGGAGGGTAACTATGCCGCAGTTTGACACTATCGTGAAAGGCGGAACCGTTGTCGATGGGACGAAGGTTCCGCGCTACCAGGCCGACATCGGGATCAAGGACGGCAAGATTGCCGAGATTGGCAAGCTGAACGACAGCGACGCCAAGAAGGTTATCGACGCCAACGGCCTGATCGTCGCCCCAGGCTTCATCGATCTCCACACCCACTACGATGCCCAGCTGCACTGGGACCCGTACTGCACAATCGGCAGCTGGCACGGTGTGACCACCGTCACCATCGGCAACTGCGGCTTCGGCTTCGCTCCGCTGCGTCCGCAAGACGCCGACCGGGCCATGCTGGCCCTGTCCCGGACGGAGGCCATCCCGCTGGAACCCATGCGGGTGTCGATGAAGGTTGACTGGGAAACCTTCCCCCAATACATGGACCGTCTGTCCCGCATGCCGCTGGGCGTCAACGTCTCCCACCTGTTCCCGATTGCGCCGGCCGTGGCGTATGTGATGGGCGGTTTTGACGACGCCAAGAAGCGCTTCCCCAACAAGCAGGAGATGGACACCATCATCGGCCATTACAAAGAGGCGGTGAAGGCCGGAGCGGCTGGTTGGTCGGCTCAGCGCCTGGTGCCCGAAGGCCGCGCGTCGGTCCAGCGTGACTATGACGGCACGCCGATGATCACCGACATTCTGCCCGACGAGTTCTACATCGACATGGCCAAAGCCATGAACGACGTTGGTCAGGGCTGCATCCAGTTCACCCAGTCCGGCGCCGCTGAGAGCTCCTTTGGTGTTGAGGACGACTTCAAATTCCTGGAAAAGATGAC
>JAAXHF010000607.1 GCA_012271025.1 Deltaproteobacteria bacterium
ATCTTCAATCGCCACATCCCGCTCGCCGTTCGGGCCGGCGATATGGCAGCTCGCGCCGAGCGCGATGAGAACCGGCGGCGTATCCGCAGCCGGCGAGCCGTTACACAGGTTGCCACCGACCGAGGCCCGGCTCAGAATCTGGTCCGAGCCAATCAGCCCGGCCGCTTCGACCAAGCCCGGATAGTGCTGCTGCATGGTCGCGTCTTCGATGAACTTACAGCAGGGATACGAGGCACCAAGCCGCAGTCCATCCTGGGCGCTAAAGGTGCAGCCCTGGAGTTCAGGAATCGTCTTGGCGTCAATAATGACCCCAGGCTGTTTGACACCCGCACGCATCTGAATAATGAGATCCGTGCCTCCAGCCAACAGCCGCCCGTTGTCGCCGGCAGCAGCCAGCTGGCTGAGCGCTTGACTGAGCGACGTCGGCGCGTCGTATGTAAATGCTTGCAAAGTTCCCTCCTGTTCGAGCCCGCGTTTGCCACGGGCCAGCTGAAATGCAAATTGCAACAAAGTCCACTGTTATGCACGGGGAGGCAAGGCCCAAACCGGGATATCGGAGTGACCGACTAGGGACAGACGCTCGCCGTGCCGAACCGCAGGCTCTTATACCATCCGCAGATTTTCCACGCAAGCAAAAAGGACAGGCAGACACGAGCGCTTGGGTTTGGTGCCCCGCGTGTGGTATGGGCAGGAACGGGAGGGCAGCCCTATGGCGGAATTGTTTCATATCGGCCTGACGGTCAAAAACCTGGAGCGCTCAATCGCCTTCTACCGAGACATCGCCGAGATGCAGGCAGGCGAATCTCTTGAGGTCCAAAGCCCGGCCTTTGACCGGCTGACCAACAACCCCGGGGCCAAACTCAAGGTCATCTACATGCAAGCCGGCTCGTTTCTGCTCCAGCTGATCGAATACGTCGCGGCCGGCGGCACCACGCTCGACCTCCACCACAACAACGTCGGCAGCCCGCATATCTCGCTGTACGTTGCCGACGTTGAGGCCAAATACCGCCAGCTCACAAGCCGGGGCGATGTCACCATCACCTCGGACATCATCCAGATTGCGCCCAATATGCGGAGCTTCTACACCGAAGACCCGGACGGGGTGCCGGTCGAGTTTCTGCAGCTGACAGACTGAGGGAAAAGTTCGCACGAATAAGGAGAAAGCCGTATGGCACAGCCGCTTGTTGACCAGGCCGTTCCGCCGCGTGAGGCCATTGTCCGCGTCCTTGAACAGGCCGGAATCGATATGGTCTTCGGTATTCCGGGCGGCTATACCGGAGCGCTGTTTAACGCCCTGTACGATCACCGGGATACGATCCGGACGGTGCTCGTCCGTGAAGAGGCACGCGCCGGGGTGATGGCCGAAACCTACGGCCGCCTGACCGGCAAACCGGGCGTGGCCATCGGCCAGGCCGCCTTCTTGCTGCACGCCAGCCTCGGCGCGGTCGAAGCCCATCTGTCGAGCTCGCCGATGCTGCTGCTGACCGACCTGAGCGATAATGCCCCCTACTCGCAGCACGGCCCCTACCAGGCCGGCACCGGCGACTACGGCACCTGGGACGCCAAACAGGCGTTTTCAGCCATCACCAAGCGCACCTTTGTTGCCAGCGATCCGGTCCAAGGCGTCCATAGCCTGCAAATCGCGCTCAAGCACGCCTTATCCGGCGAGCGAGGACCGGTGGCCGTGCTGCTGCACAGCCAGGCGCTGCGGGGTCGGGTGGGCCCCGAGTCGCTTCCGCCCCTGTACGCCACCGAGCCCTTTCTGGCGGTTTCCGCACCGCCGGCCGACCCGCGTCTGGTGGAACAGGCCGCCCGGGCCTTGGCCGAGGCCGAGCGGCCGGTGATCATCGCCGGCAACGGAGTGCGGATCGCGCAGGCCTATATGGAGCTGGTCACCCTGGCCGAGGAAATCGGCGCCCCGGTCGCCACCAGCGCCTCGGGCAAGGGTTGCTTTGCCGAAACCCACGAGCTGGCTCTGGGCGTGTACGGCAACTTCGGCACCCCCCTGGCCAACGCCGAAATCGGGGCGGCCGACGTGGTGTTGGTGATCGGCTCCAAGCTGGCGGCAACCGATACCGCCTTTGAAACCGCCAAGCTACTCGACCCCCAACGCCAGCGCCTGATCCAGATCGACATTGAGGCCAAAAACGCCTCGTGGACCTATCCGGCCGAGATGGCCCTGATTGGAGACGCCAAAACAGTCCTGGCCCAGCTGAGCGAAGCCCTGGTCGCCAACGAGACCGTATCCCCCCAGGCCGTCTCCGAGCGCAAAGCCCGGCTACACGCGGCCCGTCGTCAGCACGGCTTTTTCGACGCCCCGGAGTTCCGGTCTCCGGCCGCGCCTATTCTGCCCCAACGGGTCATTGCCGAACTCCAGCGCGCCATTGCGCCCGACGCGCTGGTGACCTGCGACGCGGGTGAAAACCGGCTGTTCATGATGCACTACTTCCAGACCAAGGCGCCCGGGACGTTTCTGCAACCGGCCGGGGTGGGCGGCATGGGCTATGCGGCCCCGGCCGCTCTGGCGGCCAAGCTGCTGTATCCCGAACGCCAGGTCGTTGCGGTGTGCGGTGACGGCGGGTTTGCCATTGGCCTGAACAGCTTCATGACTGCGGTCGAAGAAGATATCCCGATTGTCAACCTCGTCTTCAACAATCAGGCCCTGGGTTGGGTCAAACACGGCCAGGGGGAGCGCAATATCGCCTGCGATTTTGCCAACTTTGACCACGCCAAAATTGTCCAGGCCATGGGCTGCGAGGGCATACGGGTCGAGGACCCGAACCAGCTGGCGCCGGCCCTGCACACCGCCCTGACCAGCAACAAGCCAACCGTCGTCGACGTCCGCACCTCCCTGGACGAGACCTTCCGCAAGGTCACCTCACCCCTGGTCGGCGAACGCTGAGCACGGTTCGGCATTTCCAAGCCCCCATCTTTCCGCTACGACAACACGATGAACACAAAATTTGACGTGTACGGCATGGGCAACGCCCTGGTCGACGTGCAGTTCCAGGTCGGCGAGCAGGCCCTGCACGACCTCGACCTCGACAAAGGCGGCATGCGGCTGGTTGATACGGCCCAGCAGAACATCCTGCTCGACTACTGCCGGCACCTGTCTGCGCATCGCGCCAGCGGCGGCTCAGCCGCCAATTCCATGATTGCCCTGGCCCAGCTCGGCGGCAGGGCGGCCTACGGCTGTCTGGTCGGTGACGACGAGTTGGGACGCTTTTATTTTGACGAAATGCAGTCGCTGGGCGTCCACCTCCATACCCCGCCTGTTGGCGGCCAGCCGACCGGGACGTGCATCATCCTCATCACCCCGGACGCCGAACGCACCATGAACACCTCGCTCGGCGCCAGCGGCGTCCTTGCGGTCGAGCATGTGACCGAAGACGCGCTCAAACAGGCCACCTGGCTGTACCTGGAGGGCTATCTGTTTTCGACACCCGGCGGACAAGCCGCAGCCCGCCGGGCGCTTGAGCTGGCCAGGAAACATCGAGTCAAGGTCTCCCTGACGTGTTCGGACCGCTTCATTGTCGAAGCCTGTGGCGACGCGCTGCGCGCTGCGGTGGCCGAGTGCGACCTCGTCTTTGCCAACCAACAGGAGGCCGGCGCCTATGTCGGCCAAGAGCGGGCCGAAGACATTTTTCCGCGCTTTCAAGACAGCGCCCCGAATGTCGTCATGACGCGGGGTGACCAGGGTGCGTGGGGCACGTTTGGCGGGACCACGTTTCAGGTCGAGGCCGTTCCTGTCCAAGCCCTCGACGCAACCGGCGCGGGCGACATGTTTGCCGGCGCCTTTCTGTACGCCATCACCCACGGTTACACGGCCGAAGACGCCGCCCGCCTGGCCTGCCGGCTATCCAGCAAAGTCGTCTCCCAGTTGGGTCCGCGCCTGCACGGCGATGTCACAGCCCTGCTGCGCAACGGCTGAACGGACAGCGCTTCAGGCCGATTCGCGTAGCTGGCGCACGGGGACGCGTGACTGCATGGCGGACCATCACGCGTCGTGTGTATCGTCGTCCATGTCCGAGAAGTTCGTGATGGTGACGCTGCCCTGGGGGGACTCGGCAACGATGCTCAGCCGCCCGCCCAAGGCTTCGATGTAGGCGCGGAGGTTCGAGACATACATATCCGCCCGCCGCTCCAACTTGGCGACGGCCGGCTGCTTGACGTTCAAGGCTTCGCCGAGCGCCTTCTGGGTCATCGCTCGCGCCTGCCGTAGCTCATGGAGAGGCATAGCCGCCTGAAGCTCCGCCTTCCTGGCCTCCACACGCGCCCGCCGCTCCGGCGTGAAGTCGTTCGTTAGAGCAAATTCCGATCCTGTGTAGCCGCCTGTCATTCCTGCGCAAGCAGGAATCCAGCCCCCGAGCCCCCCACCTCTGGATGCCGGATCACGTCCGGCATGACGAGAGTGGAACGGCGTGGCTACAGCCTAACG
>JAAXHF010000740.1 GCA_012271025.1 Deltaproteobacteria bacterium
TTCTTTCGAGACCGGCAGGACGGATAGCGAGATTCCATGAACAGCAGCCTGATTCGCAACTTCAGCATTGTCGCCCACATTGATCACGGCAAATCGACGCTGGCCGACAAGCTGCTGTCATATTCGGGCTCAATCAGCGAACGCGAAGAGGCGACCCAGTTTCTGGATACCATGGATCTGGAGCAGGAGCGGGGGATTACGATCAAGGCGCGGACGGTGCGCCTCCGTTACCAGGCCCAGGACGGCGAGACCTACTGCCTGAATCTGATCGATACCCCCGGCCATGTTGACTTTTCCTACGAGGTCTCGCGTAGCCTGTCGGCGTGCGAGGGCGCTATTCTGGTTGTTGATGCCGCCCAAGGGGTAGAAGCCCAGACCCTGGCCAATACC
This sequence comes from Deltaproteobacteria bacterium, assembly GCA_012271025.1. The sequence continues at coordinate 391 of JAAXHF010000740.1, forward strand.
TATCTGGCCCTGGACCATTCGCTGGAAATTCTGCCGGTCATCAATAAGATAGACCTGCCCAGCGCCGAGCCCGAACGGGTGCGAGCCGAATTGGAAGACGTGATCGGTCTGGACGGCAGCGAGGCCGTTTTGGCCAGCGCTAAACACGGGCGCGGGATTCCCGAGGTGTTGGAAGGAATTGTGCGGACGGTTCCCCCGCCTCAGGGCGACGCCCGGCGGCCGCTCAGCGCCCTGGTGTTTGATAGCTGGTTCGACCCCTACCAGGGCGCGGTGGTCCAGGTGCGTGTCTTTGACGGCGTGCTGCGGGCCGGGATGCGTATCCAGTTCGTCTCAACCGGCACGGTCTACGAGGTCGGCCAGATCGGCGTGTTTGCCCCGCGGCCGCTGGCTGTGTCCGCGCTGGGGCCCGGCGAGGTGGGCTTTGTGATGGCCAACATCAAGACGGTGACCGAGGCCCGGGTCGGGGATACGATTACCGACGCTGAGCGGCCGACCCGACAGCCGTTGCCCGGCTTCAAGGAGGTCAAGCCGATGGTGTTCAGCGGCCTCTATCCGGTCGAGTCCCACCAGTATGACGCGCTGCGCGACGCCATGGAAAAACTCCGGCTGAACGACTCCTCGCTGAGCTATGAGAAAGAGAGTTCCCTGGCGCTCGGGTTTGGCTTCCGGTGCGGTTTTTTGGGCCTGCTGCACATGGAAATCGTCCAGGAGCGCGTGGAGCGCGAGTTTGGTCTGGATCTGATCACCACCACGCCGACAGTCGAATACCGGGTGCGGACGCTGGACGGCGAAGCGCTGCTCGTCGATAATCCGGCGCTGCTGCCCCCGGTCCAGGAGATTGCGGCGCTTGAAGAGCCGTTTATTCTGGCCACCGTCCACGTCCCGACCGACTATCTCGGCAATGTCCTCCAGCTGTGTCAGGAACGGCGTGGCATCCAGCGCGAGCTGAAATACCCGGCTCCCCAACGCGCCATGGTCTTGTACGAGCTGCCGCTCAACGAGGTCGTGGTTGACTTTCACGACCGCCTCAAGTCGGTTACCCGGGGCTATGCGTCGCTCGACTACGAGCTGCTTGACCTGCGGCCGGCCGATCTGGTCAAGCTCGACGTGCGCATTAACGGCGACATCGTCGATGCCCTGTCGCTGATCATCCACCGCGACCAGGCCTACAG
>JAAXHF010000208.1 GCA_012271025.1 Deltaproteobacteria bacterium
GTAGCCGCCTGTCATTCCTGCGCAAGCAGGAATCCAGGCTCCCAGCCTCTGGATGCCGGCTCAAGTCCGGTATGACGAAGGCGGAGCGATATTGAGGACGAGCTGTCCGGGCTTTAGTCCCCGACCGGATCTTCGCTGACCTGGGCCACCTGACCGCCCGCGCGCCGCCAGCGCCACCAGCCGCCCAGCCGTCGCAGCCGCTCAAACACGCCCGCCAATCCGGCTTCCATATCGTCGAACAGCGAGTAGGCGACCGGCGTCACCAGGAGGGTAATCAGCAGACACAGGCTCTGACCGCCGATCACCACCACCGCAATGCCGCGGTGGCTCTCGGCCGCCGGCCCCTGGCCGATCAGGATCGGCACCATGCCCGCCACCAGGGCCAGGGTCGTCATCAGAATCGGCCGCAGGCGTTCCCGGTTGGCCCGCATGATGGCCTCGTCGCGGGGCAGGCCCTGGGCGCGCAGATTGATTGTGTGATCGATCTGCAAAATCGAATTCTTCTTGACGATGCCGAACAACAGCAACATGCCCAGAATCGCAAACAGGGCCAGATGCTGGTCAAACATCCACAGCGACAGCAGGGCAAACGGCACCGCCAGGGGCAGCGACAGCATAATGGTGACGGGGTGCAGAAAACTCTCGAACTGGGCGGCCAGAATCATGTACATGCCGATGATCGACAGCAGAAAGGCGAGCTGAAAGCTCTCTATCATCTCGGCAAACATTTTCCCCATGCCCGATACGCCGGTCGTATAGCCGAGCGGCAGGCCCATGTCCTCGACCTGGGCATCAATATCGGCGAGTGCGTCGCTGAGCGCTTTGCCCTGGGCCAGGTTGGCCGTAATCGTGATCTGGCGCTGGCGCTCCTGGCGATCAATCTGGACCGGTCCGGTGCCCGGAATCATATCGACCAGGCTGCTGAGCTGGACCTGGCCGACCGCAGCCGAGGGGATGGAGGTCTGTTGAATGACTTCCGGCCGGTTGCGGCTCTCGGGCGCCAGCCGCAGCCGCACGTCGTAGAGTTCATCGCCCTCGCGGTAGGTGGTAATCTTCTCGCCGGCGACCATGATGCGGATGGTTGAGGCGATATCGGCCGCCTCAACCCCGAGGTCGGAAGACTTGCGCCGGTTGAGGTGGACTTGCAGTTCGGGATTGCCGCCCTCGTAGGTCGAATCAACGTCCCGCAGCCCGGCGATCTGCTGGACGCCCGTTTTCAGCTCCTCAGCGTAGTCTTGCAGGGTCTCCAGCTCCGGACCGCGCAGGTTGTATGACACGTCAACGTTCTGGACGCCGCCACCACTGACGGGCAGAATCTGGTCGACGCTGATCCGCATTCCCGGAAAGCCCTCGACCTTCTGACGGGCCAGATCCATGACTTCGTACTGCTTCAGCTCGCGTTCGGTGTAGTGATCGAGGGTCACCACAATCTTGGCCTTGGTGACCGACTCGCCAACCACCGAACCCACCTCGGTCAACAGATGGGCCACCCCCGGCAGCGGCTTGATTTCGTCCTCAATCTGGGCGGTCACCGCATCGGTCTGGGCCAGCGAGTAGCCCGGCGGGGTCTTGATATTGATTTCAAACTCCCCCCGATCATCGCTGGCCATCAGGCTGGGACGGACCAGATCGGCAATCCACGGGGTGCCGATAAACAGCCCCAGGGTGAGGCACACCACCACCCAGCGGTGGCGCATCGACCAGGCCAGCATGGCCGTATAACTGCGGTCGATAAGCCGGTAAAAGATGGACTCGCGGGACGAATGCGCCTGGCGTCCGGTATTTTTGGGCAGGAAACGGGCACACATCATCGGCGTCAGGGTAAACGACACCAGCAGTGAGACCATGATGGCAAAGGCCATGGTAAAGCCGAAGCTGCTGAGCCACATGCCGATAATGCCCTTGAGAAAGCCGACCGGAATGAAAATCACCACCAGCGACAGGGTGGTGGCGCTGACGGCCAGCCCCACCTCGGCCGTCGCAGCCCGGGCTGCCTCAAACGGACTCATGCCCTTCTCTTCGATATAGCGGTAGATGTTTTCCAGCACGACGATGGCGTCGTCAATCACGATACCCACGGCCAGGGTCAGGCCCAGCAGCGTGACCCGGTTCAGTGAGTAGCCGGCCGCCGCCAGCAGGGTATAGGTGGCAATGATCGAGACCGGGATGGAGACGGCGGCAATGATGGTGGAGCGCAGGTTGCCCAAAAAGAAAAACACAATGATGCTGGCAAATATCGAACCCAGAATGAGATGTTGTTCGACCTCGTGGACCGAGGCGATGACAAACTCCGACTGGTCGCGGGTCACGAGCGCTTCCACCCCGGGCAGCAGGAGTGTACGGACCTCGACCAGGCGTTCCTGCACGGCCTCGACCGCGTCCACGGTGTTGGCGCCCGACTGTTTACGAATGACCAGCGACACGGCGTTCTTGCCGTCGTAGCGCGACAGCGAGCGGGGCTCTTCCACCCCGTCCTCGACCCGGCCGATGTCGGCGATGGTAATCGGCACGGTGTCTCGGGTCGCCACCACGATATCCTCAAACTCGCGGACCGATTTGACCCGGCCCAGCGTGCGCAGAACGGTCTCTCCGCTGTCTTGGGTGATGCGGCCGCCGGGAAACTCGACGTTTTGTTTGGCCAGCGCCTCGGCCACCGTCTGTATCGACAGCCGATAGGCCAGCAGGCGCTCGTGGTCGAGCAAGACCTGAATCTCACGCTTGCGGCCGCCAAGAATATCAATCGCTCCCACCCCGGACACCGACTCCAGGGGCTCCTTGACCTGGTTTTCGGCGATTTCGGTCAGTTCTTTCAGACCCCGAAAGCCGGACACGGTAATCGTCGCAATCGGCGTGGCGTCAATATCGAACTTCTCCACAATCGGCGGGTCGGCGTCTTCGGGCAGATCGGCCAGAATTGTGCCGACTTTGTCCCGCACTTCCTGGGCCGCAATACCGAGTTCTTTCTCCAGCACGAACTGGACCACGACTTGCGACAGTCCCTCACGGGTCACCGAGCGCAGCTCGTCGATCCCGCTGACCGTGTTGATCGCTTCCTCAACGATCTTGGTAATCTGGGCTTCAATTTCTTCGGGACCGGCGCCCGGCAGGGTCGTGGTCACGGTGACCACGGGCATTTCAACCTTGGGCATCAGTTCCAAAGTCAGGCTTTGGTACGAAAACCACCCGGCCACCACCAGGACCCCGATCAGCATGGTGGCAAAGACCGGCCGGCGAACACAGATATCGGCGAGAATCATTGGGCCTCCGCAAGCGACAGTGAACGATGAGCTGCTCGATCAGGTCACACACTGGACGCTGAGTGCTGCCTGTCTCTTGGGCATTATCCGCTGTGTCATCCTTCGCTTTCCTCGGTCTGCACAGCCATGCCATCGGCCAGACGGTTCAGGCGACTGACCGCGACCACGTCATCCGCAGCAAGCCCTTCGGCGATTTCAATCCACTCCCCGTCCTCAACCCCGGACCGCACCTCACGCGAAGTCACGACATTATCCTTGACCACAAACACCCGCTCCACCCCGGCATAGCGCGACAGGCCCAGACGCGGGATGAACAGGGCCTCTTCTTCGCCCAGCACACCCGTGATGTGGGCAAAATAGCCGGGCCGCAGTTTGCGGTCCGGATTTGGAATCTCGGCTTCGATGAGCAGGGTGCGGGTGCGATGATCGACCTGAGCGGCCATGCGGGTCAGCCGGCCGTCAAACATTTCGCCCGGCAGGGCTTCGACCTCGACCCGCATCGCCATGCCGATCCGAGCCACCGCCGCGAACCGTTCCGGGACGGGCGCCCGCAGCTTGAGCGGATTCACCACCACCACTTCAAACAGCTTTGAGGCCGCAGTTTTGTACTCACCCGGGTTGGCGAACCGCTCTTGGACAAAACCGTTGACCGGCGACACAATCCGGGTGTCGCGCAAGCGCTTCTCGGCCAGAGCCAGCGCCTTCTTGGCCGTTTCGACCTGGGCTGCGGCGACTTTGTACTCGGCTTCGGCGGTATCGCGGCGCTGGGGAGGAATAATCTGCTCGGCAAACAGCTCCTGGATGCGTTCGTTTTCGGCGGCGGCCCGGATATACAGGGCCTCGGCCTGTGTGACGGCACTCTCCGCTACCTCAGCCTCAAGGGCCAGTTCTTCCTGTTCCATTTGGGCCAGCATCTGGCCGCGGCTGACCTGATCGCCAAAGTCCACCTCGACCGTGCTGACATAGCCCTCCTGCTTGTTCGACAGGATAATCGTCTCATGGGCAAACAAGGCCCCCTGGCCGCGGCCGGTGCGTTGGATTTGACGCGTGACCGGCGAGGCGACCTGGACCGTCAGGGCTGGCGCGCCTGCCGCCGCAGCCTGACCGGCTTTGGCCGCCTCGGCCTGGGCGACCTCGGAGTCCCCGGACTGGCAGCCGCCCAATAGTGCCAGCAGCGGTACCACAACGACCGACACCAGGCGTCTCACGATGACAACTCCCTGTAACCGTTATAGTTGGGGTTGAGCACCCCGTGCATCAGCAGGTCGAGCAGAATCTCGGCATCTTCCGAGGCGGAGCGCGCCGTCAGCCCGAGGGCGCGCTGCTGAAAACAGCCCCGCATCGACTCGCTCAGGGCAAAGGCCGAGGCTTCGGTGTCATGCGGACGCAGCACCCCGGCATCGACCGCCTCTTGGAGCGTCTCCTCAATGAAACGGATGTAGTCGAGGTACAGATCCAGCGTGTGGGACGCCTCGGGATGGTCCGGCGAGGCGGCCAGCAGGTTACGCTCAAGCAGCAGCATCTTAAAAAAGTCGCGGTTGGTGTCGCTCAGTTCGAGAACGGCTTCGACCAGACACACGATTTTTTCGAGCGGCGCGCTGACTTCTTTGACCTCGGCCCGAACCTGGTTGGTGAAGTTCTCCATCCCCTGTTCGACCGCGGCTTTGAACAACTCTTCTTTTTTGTGGAAATACAGATAGATCGTGCCCTTGGCGATCTTGGCCTCTTCTGCTACGCGATCAACGGTCGCCCCCTGAAAGCCGTGCCGTGACACCACCCGACACGTCGCATCCAGGATTTCCCGGACGCGAAACTCGCGTAACATCTCCTCTTTTGTATTGGCTGAATTTTTAGTCATATGACTGACTATACAGTCAGTCACCAATGCAGTCAACAGGCACTGCACCGGCCCTGCCCATAAATCATGGCGTGAGGATGGCAAGCCCCTCAGGTGGCGTAGCCTGATTCAGCTCCGCGTCGAAGCAGACACCCCCGATCCTTGGAGGGCCTACTTGCCCTGAAACTGGGGGCGGCGCTTTTCCATGAAGGCGCGCACGCCCTCACGGTAGTCCTGGCTCTCGGAGCAGGCGGCAGATAGGGCTCGGATCTTGTCTGCGTCCCGCAGGGCTGCGGCTTTGGTGCTCTCGCGGACGAAGAATTTGTGGGCGGCCACGCTGAGCGGGGCATTGTCGGCCATTTTGGCGGCGTACTCGCGGGTGAAGGATTCGAGTTCGGCTTTCGGCATGACCCGATTCACCAGGCCCATGCGCTGGGCTTCTTCCGCCCCGTAGGTCCGGGCGGTCATCAGGATTTCGGCCGCGTTGGCCACCCCCACGACCTGTACCAGGCGTTCCACGCCGGTCTCAATGGCATACGCAATACCCAGCCGGGCGGCCGGAATGCCGAAACTCGCGTCATCGGCGCACAGCCGCAGGTCGCACATCAGGGCCACCGAGCAGCCGCCGCCCCGGCAGAAGCCGTGGATCATGCCCACCAGCGGCTTTTCCAGCTGTTCGAGGGAGCGTAGGGCCGCGCCAGTGGCGCGATTATAGACGCTCATGGTCTCTTTTGAGGAGCGGACCTTGCCGAACTGCGAGATATCGGCCCCGGAAATAAACGACTCCTCTCCTCCGCCCCGGAGAATCAGCACCCGCACGGCCGGGTCGGCGGCAGCATCGGCGACCAAGTCAGGCAGAGCTTGCCACATCTCCAGACTGACGGCGTTGCGGCGTTCGGGCCGGTTAAACACGAGCCAGGCGAGCGGTGGCTCCTTGTGTAAGAGCAGGGCGTGATCAGACATGGCGTCCTCCTTCCCCGTCACGGGCGCGGGTGTGCTGAGAACAATAGCTCGGGGCCGCCTCTTGTGTCCAGTCAACCGACATTTAACACTGGTGTTGACGCAGGGGATGGAGTAGGATGGCAAAAATATTCACACATTCTGCTCATTTCTCTGAGCGGAAGGAGGCCAATCGTGTCAGATCAATGGCGAAATCAAGACGGCCCGTCACCGGCTGATGAGCTCTTCCAAGCCGTCGAGGAGCTCAAAAGGAAAGCCCAGCGGTTTAAGGGCTTCAAAGGCGGCTGGGGAGCCTTCAGCCTGGTCGGCGTCCTGGCCCTGGCCCTGTGGTTTTATGTTGGCCTGTACATTGTCGGGCCTGGGGAGCAGGGCGTCGAGCTGATGTTCGGGCGGGTATCGGAGCTGACCGAGCCGGGCCTGCGCTGGCGCTGGTGGCCGATTCAGCGCTATGCGGTGGTCGATGTCAGACAGATTCGGAATGCCGAGATCGGCTTTCGGACCCGCGGCGTGGTAGGCCGGGGCATACGTGGTCAGGCCGACCCCCGGCCGGAAGAAGCCCTGATGTTGACCGGGGACGAAAACATCGTCCAACTCCAGCTGTTCGTCCAGTATGTGGTCAGCGATCCGGTCAAGTTTCTGTTCGGCGCGTCTGACCCGGAGGGCATTCTGCACTCCTCGGCAGAGGTCGCCCTGCGCAGCGCGGTTGGCAGCAACACGATTGACCACACCATGACCGACGGACGCCTCGAGACCCAGGAGCAGGCTCAGCTGGCCCTCCAAGAACTGCTCGACGCCTATCAAACCGGTCTGCAAGTGACTGAGGCCAGACTGCTGGCCGTCGATCCGCCAGGCGAGGTCCAGGACGCCTTTCATGACGTGGTCCGGGCGCTGGAAGACCGCGACCGGCTCATCAAGGAGGCCGAGGGATACCAGGAGGATGTCGTACCCAAGGCCCGGGGTGAAGCCGCCCAAGTCCTCCAACAGGCCGAGGCCTATAAAGCGCAGCGGGTCATCCGCGCGCAGGGCGATGCCGACCGCTTCTTGCAGGTCCTGGGCGAGTACAAAAAGGCCAAAAAGGTCACCCGTGACCGCCTGTATCTGGAGAGCGTTGAGCGGATCATGCCCGACGTAGAAAAAATCATTCTCGACGCCGGTAACAACAACGGCGTCGTGCCCCTGCTGCCGCTCAAAGAGCTGGGGGGCATGACGGCGGCCGGCGGAGCGGTCCAGGCCGCATCCGGTAACTCCGGGAACTAAGGAGGGACAGCATGGCACGCCTGCTGGTTGGTATCAGTTTAGTCGTAGTTTTTGCCTTTGCGATTTTGCGGCCGGCCTTCACCATCGGTGAGTGGGAACAGGGGATCATCCTCCAGTTCGGCCAGTGGCAACGAACCCTGCGCGACCCCGGACTGTACTTCAAAATCCCCTTCATGCACCAGCTGATTCGCTTTGACAAGCGCGTCCTGACTACCGACGCCCGCCCGGCGGAGTATCTGACCCTGGACAAAAAGCGGGTGTTGATTGACCACGTGTCGCGCTGGCGGATTGAATATCCGCTCGAATTCTACCGCAGCGTGCGCAACCCCCAGCAGGCTCGGACCCGCCTCGACGCGATTATCTCGGCCCGGCTGCGCCAAGAGATCGCCAAGCATAATTTTCTGGACGTGATTCGAGAAGAGCGGGAAAATATCATGCAGACCGTGACCCACGACACCATCGAGACCTCAAAGTCCTTCGGCATCGAGGTCCGTGATGTCCGAATCAAACGCCTCGACCTGCCCACCGAAGTCCAGGCCAGCGTCTTTGCCCGCATGCGCGCCGAACGGGAACGGATCGCCAAGCGCTATCGGGCCGAGGGCGACGAACAAGCCCGCGAGATCCGGGCCAAGGCAGAACGGGAGCGCGAAATCATTCTGGCCACCGCCTACGAAACGAGCGAAAAGCTCAAGGGCGAGGGCGACGCCGGGGCGACCCAGATCTACGGCGACGCGTTCGGTCAGGACGAAGAGTTCTACGCTTTTACCCGTCGTTTGCAGACCTATGAAAAGATTCTGAGCAACGGCACCACCCTGGTGCTGCCGGCCAACTCGGAACTGCTCAACTACCTGCAAAGCCCCGGCAGCGATTACAACCAGGAGAATGAGATTCCGGCGGTCCAGGAGACCACGGCGGACAACGGTGGTCCGCTCGCCGAGTCGGGCGTAGCCCAGGACGCAAGCGGGGGCTAGGCATGCCAGGGATGCTGCGTCTCCTGCTGCTGGCTGCGGCGGCCTACCTCATCTACCGTGGGGTACGCAGCCTGTTGCGGCCGACCGACCGCCTGACCGGCCAGCCCAAAGACCCCCTGGACAGGGTTGGGATGCCGCTGGTCCAGTGCGCCGAGTGCGGGCAGTTCATCCCCGAACCGGAAGCCATTCGGGCGTCCGTAGGCGGCGCGCGACGCACCTTCTGCAGCCCCGAGTGCCGGGCCGGCGACACCCGGGGCAAACCTGATTCCTGATCAGCGAAACGCCGGAATGATCTCCTGGGCGATGAGGCGGGTGTTTTCCTCGATATAATCGGCGGGACACGCCGACGGCAGCATGACCATCTTTGCTCCGGCGTCGATGTACTCCTGTAGGCGCTTGCGGCAGTCCTCGGGCGTGCCGGCCAGGGCGTATTTTCCGGCCAGCTTTGAGAAATCCTGGGCGTACTGTCTGCCCAGCCGGGTGGCGACCATCTCCCGGCCGGTGTCGCCGTCGGCGTGGGTGGCGGTAAAAATGAACACGCCGGGAATAAAAGACTCGACATCGCGGCCGGCCTCTTTGCGGTAGGCTGTGATTTTCTCAATGCTGTCGTGCAGCTGCTCGGGCGTATACATATACGGCAACCAGCCATCGGCGTAGGTCGCGGTGCGCCGCATGGCCGGGTCTTTGCGACCGGCAACCCAGATCGGCGGCCGCGGTTTCTGGACCGGGGCGGGCTCAATCGTGACCTCGTTCAGGGTCGTATACCGGCCGGCAAACGACACCTTCTGCTCAGTCCACAGACGGCTAATCACCTCCAGGGCTTCATTGGTCCGCGAGCCGCGCTGCTTGACCGGCACCCCGCAGGCTTCGAACTCCTTGGGAAACTCACCGCCGATACCGATCCCGAAATTGTAGCGGCCGTTGGACGCCACATCGAGCGCCGAGCCCATCTTGGCGACCAGGGCCGCCGGATACAGCGGCAGCAGCACGATTGAGCTGATCAGCTTGATCTTGTGGGTCGCTCCGGCCGCCACCGACAGCGAGATAAAGGTATTCCCGACCGGCCCGTGGAACATCACGTGCTCGCCACAGCCCAGATAGTCAAAGCCCAGCTCTTCCGCCCGGCGGGCAAATTCCGCAGTCTTATCGGTTCCCGGCAGCGCGGTGCCAAATTCGATGTTCGCCATTGCGCGTCCTCCTGCGTGTGTAAAGTGCTCCCCTTCATAGCCCCGCAGGGCCGGGAGAATCAAGCCGCGTTGATCCGCAAACTTTTACACCGAAACGTCTGAGCCCGGTCTGCCGTTCATCATTCATCATTCTTCGTTCAGCATTTCTTTACTTTCCCTCGTCCGGCCGTTCACCCATCCCCCGCCAGTTGCCCTGACGACGCAACTGTTTGACGTCATGGGCGGTTTGCCGCGCATTGACCCCCATCGCTCCCAGCAGCTCGGTACTCATGTCGGCCGTAATCTGATCCTTGACGCTGCCTCGGCCGCTGGGGTCGGCATTCATGAACGCCTCAATCTTCTCTCGCGGCAGCCCCGTAGCGATGAACAAATCCAGGAACTGCAACAGGCCGAGCTGCCCCCGGTGGCGGGTATAGATGGCCAGCAGACGCCGACAATCGACACACACCCGACGAAACCAGCCGGCACGCTCGTGGCAGTAGCGACAACGCATGGCCCAGACCTTAGCCGCTGCCCGCCGAAACGACAACGCTGGCCGATTTCCTGTAGTGTCTCAGTTTGAAAATGATTGCCTGTCTCATCCCTAGCGGCCCGCGCCGAGGACGCTCCATACGCCGGGAAATCCCCCTCAATCCCCCTTTTTCAAAGGGGGAAGGGGGAAGCGCGAAGCGCAGGGGGATTTCTGCGCCAGGAGTAGGGGCGACGCATGCGTCGCCCCTACCGAGAAAAGAGAATTTCAAAGTGAGACACCGGCCGATTTCCCCTGGGTCACTTTCCTGCTACATCTGAACCATTCCGTACCGGAGGGATGTGCCATGGGTGTTATGCGACTCGGCTTTGTCCACGTCCGTGAAACCGATCTTGAGAAAGCCCGCCAATACTACACGCAGGTCCTAGGCCTCCAGGAGGTCACCCGCCAGGACGGCAGGCACTACTTCAAGTGCTGGGACGAGTACGACCACCACAGTGTGGTGATTGAAAACGGCGGCCTGGGGCTGGTCAAAATGGGCTACAAAGTCGAGAGTCCGGACGACCTCGCGCGCATCGAACGCGCCGCCCAGACCTTTGGCCTGAGCGTCGAGCGGGTGTCGAAGGGAGAGAATCTGGGTCAGGGCGAGGCGCTGCGGTGTGTCCTGCCCTCAGACCACGTGCTGGAACTGTACGCCGAAGCCGAGCAGCCGGGCACCAGCGTCGGCGTACTCAACCCCGACCCCTGGCCGAGCCAACAGGCGGGTATCTCCCCGTCGCGTCTCGACCATCTGCTGCTGACGGCCGAAGACGTACAGACCACGGTTGACTTTTTCACCCAGGTGCTGGGCTTTCGGATGAGCGAGCGCATCGTCCCCGACCAGCACAGCCAGGAACTCCTGGCGGCGTTCCTGTTCTGTTCCAATAAGGCTCACGATATCGCCTTTGTCAGAGGCCCCAACGGCAAGCTGCACCACTACGCCTTCTGGCTCGACAGCTGGAACGATATTCTGCGGGCCGGCGACACCCTGTCGCGCAACAACCTCACAATCGATATGGGACCGACCCGCCACGGCATCACCCGCGGGACGACGATCTATTTCTTCGGCCCCAACGGCAACCGTAACGAGGTCTTCTCGGGCGGCTATACGACCTATCCCGACTTTCCGTGCATCACCTGGACGGCCGATCAGATCGGCCGGGCGGTGTTCTACATTCAGCAGGAAGTCAACGAGCGGTTCAACACCTATCTGACCTAGCCCCACGTCCCCAGCCGTCCGCTTTCCGGCTCGGTTCGACCGGGCCGGACCGGTTCTCCGTTCAGTCCGGCCACACCTCACTCCAGGTTTTTCGTCCGCCTTGACAGCCGGGCAAACCGGCTTAGCTTTTGGACAAGCTCGGGCCGCTTGGCCCGCACCGATGGAGGACGCACATGGATCTCAATCGTTTCACCGAAAAGTCGCAAGACGCCCTGCATAACGCCCAGGCCCTGGCCATCCGGCGCCACCATCAGGGTCTCGATATCGAACACCTGCTGGCCGCACTCATTGACCAGCAGGACGGCTTGACCCCTGCTCTGCTGGCCGCAGCCGGCATTGCGCCCAGCGCGGTCAGGGACGGCCTGGAGCACGAGCTGCAAAAGATTCCCCAGGTGTCCGGGCCGGGTTCGGACGGCCACGCCGTGCATATGACCCCGCGGTTGGCCCAGCTGCTGACCCAGGCCCAGGACGAGGCCAGCGGACTCAAAGACGACTATGTGAGCGTCGAGCATCTGTTGCTGGCGATGCTGGCCGATACGCGCGGCGCGGCCGGCCGCCTGCTCCACTCCCCGGGCCTGGACCGTGACAAGCTGATGGCCGCGCTGCAAAAGGTGCGCGGCCATCAGCGGGTGACGAGTCAGAACCCGGAGACGACCTATCAGGCCCTGGAACGCTACGGCCGCGACCTCACCCAGTTGGCCGACCAGGGCAAGCTCGACCCGGTGATCGGGCGCGACGAGGAAATTCGGCGGGTTGTCCAGGTCTTGTCACGGCGGACCAAGAACAACCCGGTCTTGATCGGCGACCCGGGGGTCGGCAAAACCGCGATTGTCGAGGGTTTGGCCCAGCGGATCGTGCGGGGCGATGTGCCCGAAAGCCTCAAACACAAAAAGCTCATCGTGCTCGACATGGGCGCGCTGATCGCCGGAGCAAAATTTCGGGGCGAGTTCGAGGAGCGCCTCAAAGCCGTGCTCAAGGAAGTCCAGGAGTCCGAGGGCAGCGTGGTGCTGTTCATCGACGAGCTGCACACCGTGGTCGGTGCGGGCGGCGCGGAGGGCGCGATGGACGCCTCGAATCTGCTGAAACCCATGCTGGCGCGGGGCGAGCTGCACTGCATCGGCGCCACCACCCTGGACGAGTACCGCAAATATATCGAGAAAGACCGAGCCTTGGAGCGCCGCTTCCAGCCGGTCGTGGTTGACCAGCCGACGGTGGCCGACAGCATCTCGATTCTGCGCGGACTGCGCGAGCGCTACGAGGTCCATCACAGGGTGCGGATTAAAGACGCCGCCCTGGTCAGCGCCGCAGTCCTGTCCCAGCGCTATATCAGCGACCGCTTTCTGCCCGATAAGGCGATTGACCTGATTGACGAGGCTGCGGCAAAACTGCGCACCGAGATCGACTCAATGCCGACCGAGTTGGACGAGGTGGCCCGCCGCGTCATGCAGCTTGAGATCGAACGCGAGGCTCTGCGCAAAGAAACCGACCGGGGCTCGCGCGACCGGCTCGCCGCGCTCGAAAAAGAGCTGGCCGACTGTCAGGCCGAGGCCGACCAATTGCGCGCCCACTGGGAAATGGAAAAGGGTGCCATTGGACGCCTGCGCGAACTGAAGGAAGAGATCGAGAAAACCCGGCTTCACATTGAGCAGGCCGAACGCGAGTACGATCTCAACCGGGTGGCCGAGCTACGCTACGGCCAGCTGGCCCAGCTGGAGCGCGACCTGGCGGACGAAGAGGCCCGCCTGCACGAAGGCGCCCGGCTGCTCAAGGAAGAGGTTGACGAGGACGATGTGGCGGCGGTGGTCTCGCGCTGGACGGGCATTCCGGTCGCCAAGCTGCTGGAAGGCGAACGCGAAAAGCTGCTCCGCCTCGGAGACCATCTCCATCAGCGCCTGATCGGTCAGGATGAGGCCGTGCAGGCGGTGGCCGACGTCGTGATCCGTGCCCGCTCGGGGCTGAAAGACCCCAACCGTCCGATCGGCTCGTTTCTCTTCCTGGGTCCGACCGGGGTTGGCAAAACCGAACTCGGACGGGCACTGGCCGAGTTTCTGTTTGACGACGAAAACAACATGGTCCGCCTCGACATGTCCGAGTACATGGAGAAGCACGCCGTGGCCCGGCTGATTGGCGCGCCGCCGGGCTATGTCGGCTATGACGAGGGCGGCCAGCTCACCGAAGCGGTACGGCGACACCCGTATGCGGTCATCCTGTTTGACGAGATCGAAAAGGCCCATCCCGACGTGTTCAACGCCCTGTTACAGATTCTGGACGACGGGCGGCTGACCGACGGCCATGGCCGGACCGTGGACTTCAAAAACTGTGTCGTGATCATGACCTCGAATGTCGGCAGCCACCATATCCTGAGCTACTGCGGCGGAGACGATCCCGACGCCTATGAACACATGCGGCGCGACGTGCTCGACGCGCTGCGCCAGCAGTTCCGGCCAGAGTTCCTCAACCGGGTTGACGAGACGGTCGTCTTCCACAGTCTGTCGCGTCACGACCTCAAGGCGATTGTCGATATTCAGCTCGAACGGCTGCGGGCACGCCTGGCCGAGCGGCATATCAGCCTGGACCTGACCGAGGCGGCCAAGGATCACTTTGCCGAGGCCGGCTATGACCCGAGCTACGGGGCACGACCGCTCAAACGGCTGCTGCAAAAAGAAATCGAAACCCAGCTGGGGCGCAAGCTGCTGGCCGACGAAGTCAGAGACCACGATCATGTGGTGGTGGACTGGGACGGGCAGCGCCTCAGCTTCTCCACGCGGACCCAAGCTCCGGCGGCAGCCTGAGCGGGATCGCGCGACCGCCAGAGCCCGGGCCTGCGCGAGCCGTCATTCTCGTTGACACTGGCGGGCATTTTCCATACCTTGCACCCGTGGCGGCGCGCGAAAGAATACTGCAAACGGCGGGGCGACTGTTTGCCATCCACGGCTATGCCGATACCTCATTGTCCCAGGTCGCTCGGGAAGCCGGGGTCAGCAAAGCCCTGATTCTGTGGTATTTCGAGACCAAAGAGCGGCTGTTTCAGACCGCCCTGCAACACTTTCTGGCCCCCTACGCGATTGACGAAAATATGCTGCGCGGCCTCGACGCCCGCCAGCAGCTGGAAAAACTGATCACCGACTACTCGGAGTTCATTGCCAAGAATGTTGACTCGGTGAAGTTCATGCTCGGCCAGGTCGTTCGTGAAGAAGAAAACGCCAAGGATCTGGTCGCCCACGTGAGCGACCTCTACCGGGTCTACCGCAGCCTGCTGGCCACCATTCTCGAGCGCGGTCGGCAGACCGGACACTTCACCAGCCGCGTCAAGCCGACCGAAGACGCGGCCCTGATCATGGCCACCCTGAACGGGGTTCTGGTCCAGCAGATTGTCGAGCCGGACAACGCCGATACGCTGCGCGGACTCCTGACCCGTGCCAGGCAGGTCATCCATGCCCACCTGTCGGGGTCACCGGACACGCGGCTGCCCCCTCCCCCGTTAGAGCCGCCCACGGCTGATCCTGCGTCTCTTGAGCGCTAAATCCCCGCCCTGCGGGTAAGGAGGTTCGATCATGGTTGAGAAAACAATAGAACTCACCGGCATCTCAAAAGCCGGGCTTGAGGACGCCGTGTCGCTGGCCGTCTCGCGTGCCGCCTCGACAATCAGCGGCATCCGAGAAGTCGAAGTGACCGATATCAAGGCGCTGGTCGAGGACGGCAACGTCGAACTGTGGAAAGTCAAAGTCAAAGCCACCTTTCCGGTCAAAGATCGTGTCCATGAGTAAAGCGATGCAAGACGCCAAAATTCGTGAAGTTGCCGCAGATATCTACCAGATCCACATGCCGCTGCCGATGCGGCCCAGCATCGTCAATATCCACCTCGTCCGCGACCAGGACGAATGGGCGCTGTTCGACACCGGCATGCACACCGAAGAGAGTGTGGCCACCCTGAAATCGGCCATCGAGCAGGTCGGCTGTCCACCCTCGGCCATTCGCAAGCTGATCTGTACCCACCACCACGCCGACCACTTCGGCACCTCGCGGACCTACAAGGAGATGACTGGCGCCGAGGTGTATCTCAACCCGCTGGAGCAACAGCGGGTCGAGCGCATGCAGTCCAACCTGCCCTCGCCCGAGGCCATGGAGTTCTTTCGGGCTCACGGGATTCCGCTGGACGAGTTTCCCAACGGCCTGCCCTCTCCGGCCAGTCACTTTGGCAACCGCTATATGCCCGTTATGCCCGATCATCCGATTGAGGACGGCGAGACGCTGTATGTCGGAGACCGTGCCTTACAGGCCGTCTGGACGCCGGGTCATACCCCCGGTCACTGCTGCTTTTATTTTCCCCAGGACAAGGTCATGATTGCCGGCGATCACCTCCTGCCCAAAATCACCCCCCACGTCGGCGTGTATTACTCCGGTCCCCAGAATCCCTTGCAGGATTTCATCCGCTCACACGAAAAAATCCAGGCGCTTGACGTTGAGCTGGTCCTGCCCGCCCACGGCGGAAATTTCAAGGATCACCGCTATCGGGCAAAACAGATCATTCAGCATCACGTCTACCGGCTCAAGGAAATTCACGACCAGACGCACGGCAGGCCCATCACCGCGTTTGACATTGCCCTGAACATCTTTGACTTCGGCAAAGAGAAACCGCCCATTTTTCACATCATGGCGGCCGCCTTTGAGACCCTGTCACACCTCCACCTGCTGATGTACGAGGGCAAGGTCGAACGGCTCCACGAAGACGGCTACATCAAGTTCGTGTCGCATTAGTCCCGGGTCCATGCGCTACACCATTCTCGATATTGAGACCCGCATCGACAAACGCCTGGTCCGGCAGGTGTATCACCCGGACGCCGACCTCTCGGACGAGGACGCCTACAGCCAGGTCCGGCAACAACTCAGGCAGGAGCAGGGCAGCGACTTCTTTCCCATCTCGTTTCATATTCCGGTCTCCATCGCCGTGGGTCAGGTCGATGAGGAGCACGTCCTGACCGCAGTCGAGACCCTGGCCGGAGAGGACGCCGACGAAGAAACCATGGTGCGGACCTTCTGGCAGCGTCTGGACCGTTTTCGGGGCACGCTGGTCACCTTTAACGGCCGCGGTTTCGACCTGCCCGTCCTCGAACTCCAGGCTCTCAGATACGGCTGTCCGGCGCCGCACTACTTTGGCGGCAGGGCCCGCTACCGTTTCAGCCAGGACGGCCACTACGACCTGTACGACTTTGTCACCAACTACGGCGCCCAACGCCTGCGGGGGGGTCTCAATCTGCTGGCAAAAATGATCGGCTTACCGGGCAAGGTCGGAATTGACGGTTCGCTGGTCCAGCAGTACTGGGAAGCCGGACGCTTGCCCGAGATTCATCGCTACTGTCGTCACGATGTGATCCAGACCTATTTTCTGTTCCTGCGGCTCGAACTCGTGCAGGGGCGCCTGACGCCGGACCAGTACGCGGATATCGTTGAGCGCTCGGCCGGCTTTCGTCAGCAGCTTGACGCCCAGGAGTAGCGAGGGAAGTGTGACACCCGCTAGGCGGCTTTTGCCGGGGTGGCGTGGTGCATTGACAGGCTGTGTCGGCGTCCGCTGATACGTCGGAAGGGAGAGTGCAGGGCCGGGGCGTGGGTGTCGTCACACTCACGGTAGCGTGCCTGCTGGACAGTCTTCCATCTGAACAGCCCCTGGCGCAGATAGTCTGCTTCAATATCCAGGGCCGCGCAGATATTTTCAAAGGAAAACGGCCACGAGGTATCGTTCGACCGGATCCACTCTTCGGTTTCCCGCAGCAGGCGTCGCTGCCGCCGGGTGGCTTCGGGAAGCGACTTCTGAAAGGTGGCGATGGCGTCTTCCATGACCGCCAGCATCAGGCGTTTTTCGGGCTGGGCCGAGCCCTCGGCCTGCCGCCGGTCAAAGAACTGGGAGGGGACCAGGATATCGGCTTCGAGTTCTGCTACGCTGTACTTCTGTGTAAGGTCAGACATTATTTCTCCTCGCTTCGTTTTGAGCGACATCGGATGTATGAGCACAAAGCGTACCAAAAATGAGAGACGAATAAAAGGCGAAAACAGAGGAATTTTCCAGATTTTCACGCCCTGTCTTCGACGCTCGGGCAAACCTGGACTAAAAGAAGACATATCATTTTGAGTTGGCTGTCTTAAATTACGACACGGCGTTGCGCCCATGCTACCGCTCAGCTCACAATCCAGGCCAAGCCTTTTTCTGGCGCTGTCTCTTGTCTTCCTCTCCTGCGCATGTGTGACCCAGACCGAACGCCTCGGCCAGCGTCCGTATGCTCCGCCTGCCAGACAAGACAGCGTCTGGGAAGAACTCCGCGCCGGGTTTGGCCGGGATTCTTCTGGACAAGCCTTTTACACGCGCGCGGCACGGGGCATAAAAGAAAGCGTGGCGGCGTGGTTCGATACTGAAGAAGACCGCGCCGACAGAGCCGCCGAACGGGAGGAGGCCCGCCGTCAGTATGAAATCGAGCGACAACAGGCCATCCGCCACGTCCGCCAGCAGGATACGCTCACCGGCCGGATAGAGGTCCACCAGACACACAGGAGGGAGCCATGACCAGCCCACAGCCCAGCCAAGCCAGTTATCGCGTTGTTGTAGACACAGATGTCGCCATGCAGACGCGCGACGGAGTGACACTCTACGCGGATGTGTACCGGCCGGATGCGGACGGACGGTTTCCCGTTCTGGTAGTCCGCACGCCGTATGACAAAAGCGTCGATATGGCGCTGACCGAGAAGGACTATTTCCCGTCACGCGGCTATGTCGTGGTGGTCCAGGACACCCGGGGCCGTTTTCGTTCGGGGGGCGAGTTTTATCCGTTTATCCATGAGGGCCGGGACGGCTACGACACGATTGAGTGGGCGGCCGGCCTGCCGTGCTCGGACGGCCAAGTCGGCATGGTCGGCCAGTCGTATCTGGGTTTGGTGCAGTACTTTGCCGCGCCCGAGCGACCGCCCCATCTGCGGGCCATGAGCCCGGTCTCGGGTCCGGTCAGCTATTATGACAACTGTACCTATCGGCGCGGGGTGTTCGAGCTGGGCTGGATGCTGGCCTACTTCACCACCATGCAGCGCAACACCCTGGAGCGCAAAGGTTTGTACGAGCAGTACAAGCCACTGCTGGACGCCCGGGTCTCGTATCCGGACATGCCCATGTCGCCGCTCAAAAAGGAGGAATACCGGCATCTGCCGCTCAGCGACTGGGCAGAACGGTTCAAGGACGGTGCGCCGTATTTTGCCGATTTTCTCCGCCATCCAACAGACGGCCCGTACTGGCGAGCACTCGACCTGCGCCGCCAGTTCCACAACATCAACGTGCCGATGCTGCACGTGGGCTCGTGGTACGACGTGTTTCAGTATGACACCCTGAGCATGTAC
>JAAXHF010000099.1 GCA_012271025.1 Deltaproteobacteria bacterium
AACGAGTACAGCAGCAGATACTGGGCTACCAGATCACGTGAGCTGGGGACGACTTCCATCTCGGGCCGGTCCTCGTTCATGACCCGATTCATGCGTTTGATGTATTCGGCCAGCGACAGTGAGCCGCCAACCTGCGGGTCTTGCTCGACTATGGTCTGGAGACGGTCGAGCTGATCCAGCAACTGGGGGTCTTTGAGGCGGTCCGGTTGCTGGCCCTCAATCGCCACATAGATGGGCACGGTGCCCTGAAATTTGTCGCGTAAGATGGTGTCGCCGACGCGCAATTCGTGGTGCGCGTCAAACATGCGGATGACCGACGCATCGACCATAATGCGCTGGGTGCCGAACAGGCACAGCCCGACGACGAGCGCGGTCGGGACCCACACCACCGACGGACGCCGAGCCACGCTCCGCCCCAGGCGTGACAGCAGGCTGGCCGCCCAGCCGGTGGCGGTCAGGTCGCCGCTGCGGCGCATCTGCTGACGCAGGCCGCGGCTGACGGTCGGCGGCAGCAGACTCAGCATGGCCGGCAGCAGGGTCAGTGAGAAGATCATGGCGGCCAGGATGCCGACCCCGGTAAAGACGCCAAAATGGCGCACCGGGACCATGGCCGCAGTCAGAAAGGATAAGAAGCCGGCGGCGGTGGTCAGGGAGGTCAAAACGACGGGCTGCCACATCTCGCGCATGGCGGCGAGCACGGCGTCGGACGAGGACGTGTCCGGGTGTTCCAACAGTTCGTCGTAATAGCGGCTCAGAATATGAATGCCGTCGGCGACCCCGATCGCCATCAGCACGACCGGCATCATTGAGGTGACGAAGAACATCGGGAAGCCGGCGGCGGCCATGATGCCCAGGGTCCAGATCACCGCGACGACAACGACGGCCAGGGGCAGCAGGACGCCGCGCAGGCTGCGATAGGTGCAGTACAGGGTGGTGACAATCACCACCAGGATCAGGGGCAGGAAGGTCTGCAAGTCGCGCTGACCCTCCCGTTCAAAGTTGACCTCAAGCGCGCCGCGACCGGCCACGTGGAAGGATTCAGGCACACCGGCCGCTTTTTTTTCCTGAACCATGTCGCGGATCGTGGTATACACCGCTATCCGTTGGGCCGAGCTTTCCTGCGTGCCCTCCCCCGGTTCCATCTTGGCCATAATCAGCAGGCCGGTGCCGTCCTGTGACACGACCCAATTGACGAACATGCTGTTGGCGAACAGACTGCGTTTGAGGCTGTCCAGAGCGGGTGGGGTGTTGGGTACGGCTTCCATGAACGGATCGACGTTCATGCCGTCAACCGTGCCGGTGATGTTGTCCATGGTGGCGATGCTGGCCACATCCTCGTCGCGGATCGCCTTGATGCCCGGCAGCAGGGCAATTTTTTCCGAGAACTCTTTGACAATGCCCAGCGTGCGCGGGTTGAAGACGCCGTTCTCGTCGGGGTTGTCGTTGAAGACGCCGACCATGATGAGATCGCGTATGCCGAAGCGTTCCTCGACCATCTTGTTATAGCTGATGACCGGGTCGTTGGCCGGGAAATTTGCCTCGACATCGCCCTCAAAGCGCAGGCTTTGCAGGGGCAGAACGGCCAGAACTGTACTGGCCAGGGCCAGTACGATGACCAGCCATCGAAAGCGGATGATCCACCGAAAAAATGACTCCATGTTTTCCTTCTTTGCAGGTTTGGGCGGCGGACAGAATCGTGTCTTGTCCCGGTCTTCTTATGCAAGCCTCCTTATCTAGTGGACAAGAGGGAGCTGCGTCAAGGACAGGCTGCGATTGTTGTGATACAAACTGGAGCAGACCACAGCAAAGACAAGGAAGGAGACGCGTATGCCAGCCTATCTCATTGGTCGAGTGGAGGTACGAGACCCAGCGTGGGTGGAAGAGTACGGTCCCAAGGTCCAGGCCCTGGTCCAGAAGCACGGCGGGCGCTACCTGGTGCGTGGCGGCGAGATGGATGTGGTGGAGGGGACAACGCCGCCGTCGAGCGTGATGGTCGTGATTGAGTTCCCGTCCATGGAGCAGGCGCGGGCGTGGTACCACGACCCCGACTACGCCCCGCTTATCACCTTGCGCCAGAGTGGCTCTGATGCCGAGCTTATTTTGGCTGACGGGCTGTCGGACTCCTGAGGCGGCCCACGAGCGGGCGTCGGGGACGATGCCCGCTCATCCAGACTGCAATCGGGCTACAATACCTGACTGGCCAGGGAGTCGAGGTCTCCAAGCATTTCCTCGGTCTCGAAGGCGTTGATCCAGAGCGTGACCCGGTTCGCTCCACCCCGCTCAAGTGCTGCCAATTCCTCGCCCTTGCGCCACTGGCCGGGGCCGCCGAATACGGTGATGTCCACCGTGTCCATATCGCGTCCGACCGCCTCGCAGGCGCGTTTCAATTTTTCCATGCCGTCATGAAAGGCCGCCATATCGGCGATCAGCGGGATCCAGCCGTCGCCCCATTCGGCGACGCGACGATAGACGTAGGGTGAGCCGATGCCGCCGACGAGCACTGGCGGACCCGACTGCCGGGCGGGTTTGGGATAACAATACACCGGTGAAAACTCGGCATATTTGCCGCGATACTCCGCCTCGTCGTCCTGCCACAGCGAACGCATGGCGGCGATGAAGTCTTTGGTCTGGCCCCAACGGTGGTCGAAGTTTCCGCCCAGGACTTCGCATTCGGCCCGGTTCCAGCCGGCGCCGATCCCCAGCAGAAAGCGGCCGCGCGTGGCCTCGTCCAGACTGGCGATCTGCTGGGCGGAGATCAGGGGATGCCGCTCCGGTACCAGGTAGACTCCGGTGCCCAGTTTCAGCCTGGTGGTGACCGCCCCGGCACGGGCCAGGACAATCAGCGGGTCGGGAATGCGGGTCAGAAACGTGAGGGAGCTGCCGTCGGGAGGAGTGCCGGGATAGGTTTGCTCGCTGCCCACCGGCACGATCGGATGGTCGGGAACCCAGTAGGACTCAAAACCGAGTTCTTCGGCACGCTTGGCAATGATCGCGGGATCGGCGGCCGCGGACGGGATAACAGAGAACACGCCAATATCCATGAGCCATCTCCTGTGTGTACAATATCGTGGCAACCTCCTAGCATTGTCTGTGAACGAAGGAAAGGCCGGGATGGGCATGTCCTCGACCCGGTGTGGCGGTGAGAGCCGCCCGATACGTCAACCAGTCGCAAAAGGAAGCCGGTGTATGTCGCGATTTCGACATTGTCTTTTGAGTGTCCTAATGTTGCCGCTTGTGTTCGGGCATGGCCAGCCGGCGCTGGCTGACGGAGAGCTGGCCGATACCGTCCTGCGCAACGGGCAGGTGTATACCGTCAATGACCGTCTGCCCTGGGCTCAGGCGGTGGCGGTACGAGACGGCGTCATTGTTGCGGTCGGGGACGACGAGGCAGTCGCGCCCTATCTGGGACCGACGACCCGGGTGCTTGATCTGGATGGGAAGTTTGTCATGCCTGGTCTTCACGATGCCCATCTGCACATGCAGTTGGTCGTTGACTTGCAGGAGAACCTCAGACTCGATGCCTATCAGCCGTGGGACAGGATAGAAGAGGCGATTGCCGAGTATGCCCGGGCTCACCCGGACAGAGCCTGGATCTACGGCGCCAGCCTGCCGTGGCTGTCCGACGTGATCGGCGATTTCGACGATGTGCCGGCTCATAGATCGGTCTTGGACCGGATTGTGCCTGATCGCCCGGTGGCAATCAGGGATATTGGCGGACACGCTATGCTGGTCAATTCAAAAGCTCTGGAGATGGCGGGTATTCACGCCGATACCCCCGATCCGACCGGCGGCATGATCGAACGGGACGCCAACGGACAGGCGACCGGAGTCCTGCGGGAGCTGGCGATCCATGTCGTGACCGAGTCGATGGACGGGCTGTCTGTCGAGCAGTATGAGGCCGGGTTGCCGCAGGCGGTCGCTCAACTGAATGCGGTTGGAATCACGTCGGTGCACGAGGTCTGGACCCACACCACAGCCCTTCAGGCCTTGAAACGTCTGGATGAGGCGAACAGGCTCAGCCTGCGGGTCACGGCCGCCATCACCCATCCGGCTGATTTTGTGACTCCCTCGGCCAAGGACGCCGCGCGGCAAACCATACACAAGCGCGAGCGCTATCGGGGCAAACGGCTCAAGCCTGACTACGTGAAATTCATCCTCGACGGCGCGGTCAACCGCACCGCAGCAATGCTTGAGCCGTACCAAGGCACTGACTTCCGGGGCCACACGCGCGACCCCATAGATGTCGTGATGGCCGAGGTCAGCCGGCTGCACGGCCTGGGGCTTGGCAGCGTCTTGCACGCGGTCGGAGATCGGGCGGTGCGTATCGCCCTGGATGCGGTCGAGCAGGCGATTGCCAGCCACGGACCAAACGGTGTCCGTCATGCCATCGCCCATACCGTCTTCGTCAATCCTGAGGATCGGGATCGCTTTGCAAGGCTGGGCGTCATTGCCGAATTTTCTCCCTACTTCTGGTGGCCGAATGCAGTCATCGACTCCTATCGTGTCGAGGTCGGCGAGCAGCGCCTGGCCTGGGTGTGGGCGATCAAGGATATGGTTGACCGGGGCGTCAGCGTCGCTGCGGGCAGCGACTGGCCGGTCGTGTACAGCCCCAATCCCTTTCCCGCCATTGAGGCCATGGTGACGCGGCGCGAACCCGGCGGCGGCTCTGTGAGCTTTCGCCCCGAACAGGCGATCACGCTGGAGCAGGCGTTGAAGATTTTTACCTTGGGCGGCGCTTTTGCGTTGTACCAGGAGGATGTCACCGGTTCCATTGAGGTCGGTAAATACGCCGATCTGGTCGTCCTGGACCGTCATCTCTTCAGCATTCCGATTACCGAGGTCGGGACAGTGCGTGTTTTGCAGACCTGGCTTGAGGGCGAGCTGATTTTCGACCGGACAAGCGGGGCTGGCTGACAGCGGCAACTTCTCCTTGACTTCTCGGACAAGTTGTTGCAATGCCTTGCACATATTCTTCAAAGGGGGACAGGCCTATGTTCATGAAGGAGTATGGGGAGCAGACCTATGCGTTGTTGCGCATCATTGCCGGGTTTTTGTTCTTTTTTCATGGTACCCAAAAGCTGTTCGGCTTTCCGCCACCGGTGCCGGAGGCGCCGGCCTTTGTCATTTATGGGGCGGGCATCATTGAACTGGTCGGCGGGATTCTGGTCATGATCGGTTTCTACACGCGCTGGGCGGCCTTTGTGTGCAGCGGCCTGATGGCGGTCGCCTACTGGATGGCACACGGCTTTCAAGCCTTGCTTCCTATCGCCAATCAGGGCGAGCTGGCCGCTCTGTACTGCTTTGTGTTTTTGTGTATTTCGGCCCGGGGCGCCGGCATGTGGGCTGTGGATGCGGCTGATGCCTAGCGCGTTTCAGGTTAGGCTGTAGCCCTGCCGGACGCGATCCAGCATCCCTGCTTCGACTTCGCTCCGCTCAGCACGACCGGGAGGCCGTTGGGCCTGAGCGTCAGGCGCAGCGCGCCTGAAGTCGAAGAGCGACACAGCAGCGTTATTTGCTCTAGTTGAGATGGCCTAGCGAGCTGAGGAGGAGACAAGACAATCATGGCTGAGTTTGCATTTTCCGCCTATGTCAAGGTTGGTGAGAACCGCTACCGCGAGCGCTATGGCCTGGATTTTGAGGACTTCGAGGTCGGTCAGGTGTTTCAGCACCGGCCGGGGATTACCATCTCTCAGCAGGACAATGTGGAAGAGACGGTCGATACCCTCAATCAGGCCATGCTGCACTTTGACGCCAACTATGCGGCCCAGACCGAGTGGAAAAAGCCGCTCGGGGTGAGCACCCTGACGTTGCAGCGGCTGATAGGGCTGACGTGGAAGACGTTCAATAAAAAGAATCGGATCTGTAGCTGGGCGGAGATCAAGATGACCGCCCCCGTGTTTGGCGGTGATACGCTGTACGCCGAGAGCGAAGTCACACACAAAGCCGCTGCCGCAGACGACGCGGACTGTGGACAGCTGACGGTTGTGACGCGCGGCGTCAACCAGGCTGGGAGGGTCGTGTGTGCCATGGAGTACGCCCTGCTGGTGTATAAGCGCGACCGCATTCCGTTTGACACGGCCGGCTACTGATTACCAGAGATAGGCGCCATGACGACATTTTACTCACACCGAAAAGTGGCCGACCACACCTACATCGAAGTGGCCGGGATCGAGTTTGAGGACTTTGCCGAGGGGCAGACCTTTGAACATCGGCCGGGCCGCACCTTCACCGCTGAAGAGAGCCGGCTGCACGCCATCCGCTCGCTCGATCTGTCCATGCGCAATGTGGACGCAGTCTATAACGAGAAGGTCTATGGCGGGCAGGAAATCATCGGCGAGTCTTTCCTGATCAGCGTGCTGACGGCACTGACGACCAAGACCTTTGGCAAGGTGGTGGCCAATCTGGGCTGGACCAACATGCAGTTTCCGGTGCCGGTTCACGCCGGCGATACGATCTACGCCGAGTCCGAGATCCTCGGCAAACGGGAATCCGCCTCCCGCCCCGGCCAGGGCATTCTGTCGGTGAAGACGCGAGCCCTGAACCAGCGCGGCGAGGAGGTGTGTTCGTTCGAACGACGGATTCTGCTGTATAAGCGCGGCCAGGGGCCGTATGAAGAGGCCGGCTATTAAGCCGCAGTAACGCTGTGGCTGACCTTGGTAAAATACGTCATATCAGGATTGGTCATCGACTCGCCGACCTTGGAGTCGAGCCGCCGCTCAACCGCCTGGGTGGCCCAACGGCCTATTTCGACAATTTTGTCCAGATCGACGCCGGTTTCAATGCCCAGACCGTTCAGCATGTAGATCAGCTCTTCGGACGACAGGTTGCCGCTGGCCCCAGGCGCATTCGGGCAGCCGCCCAGGCCGCCACAGGCACTCTCCAGGACGCTCACGCCCATCTCCAGAGCCGCATAACAGTTGGCCAGCGCCATCCCGCAGGTGTTGTGAAAATGGGCGGTCAGGACGGAGACCGGAACCCCTTCATCTATACACGCCTGGATGATGGCCTGAATCGACTTTGGCGTCCCGACTCCGATGCTGTCCCCGAGCCCGATCTCATAACAGCCCATGTGGTAAAAACGGGCAACGAGCTTCCCAACCGTGTGGGGATCAACCGCACCCTCATACGGACACCCGGCCACACACGAGACCGCCCCCCGCAGCCCGATGCCGTGTTCCTTTGCCGCTGCCGCAACCGGCTCAAAGCGGGCGAAACTCTCTTCGATTGTGCAGTTGATATTGGCCCGGCTGAAGGCTTCGGTGGCGCTGCCGAAAATCGTGATATACCTGGCCTTGGCCTTGAGAGCGTCCTGAAAGCCGCGCATATTGGGAACCAGAACACTGTATTCAACTCCGGGTTTCTGCCTGATCTGAGCCGCAACCTGATCGGTCAGCTGCATGGCCGGGATCACCCGGGGGCTGACAAACTCGCCGATTTCAATCGAAGGAAATCCGGCATCGGTCAGACGGTCGATCAGCTCGACCCGGAACTCGACAGGGATGAGATGTTTGAAGCCTTCCAGCCCGTCGCGGGCGGTGAGGTCAACAATTTTGACTGTGTTCGGCAGTGCCATGGGCGTCGCTCCTTGGAAGAGAATACAATGAAGGTGAACGCTGCTCTCTGCTTGATGAGATGGTCATCATCGTTCACCTTTGGCCCAGCGAGGCTTATCAAGCCCGCCGGGGGCGCGCAAGCAGTCCGCGCGCCGCAGGAGGAAGACCCATGAAAGCCGAACTCCCGTGTATTGAGACCGCTCGGCTACGGCTGCGTCCGTGTCGGCGAGCCGATATCGACGTGCTGCACCGCATCTGGACCGATCCGGGCGTCCGTAAATATGTGTGGGACGATCAGATCATTGCCCGCAGCCAGGCGGCTGAGATAATTGAAGCCAGCCTGACCCAGTTTCGGCGCCAGAGGGATGGTATCTGGCTCATGCTGTTCGGCCAGGCAGAGACGGCGATTGGCTTTT
Organism: Deltaproteobacteria bacterium; assembly: GCA_012271025.1. Next base: position 7,970 of record JAAXHF010000099.1, read on the forward strand.
GCGGCTTTTGGCTCTTCCACCAGCCCGCCCAGTTGGAGCTGCTGTACGGTCTCGTCCCGAGCCACTGGAACAGGGGCCTGGCCACCGAGGCGGCCCGAGCGCTGCTGCGGTTTGGCTTTGAGGAGCGTGGCTTTTCGACGATCAGCGCCAGTACGGACGCGCTGAATGCGGCCTCAATCCGCGTGCTGGAAAAGATCGGCATGCGCTTCCACAAACGCGAGCTGAGCAACGGTCTGGATACGGTCTATTACACCATCGCCCGCAACGCCTTCCGTGAAGGTGAACGATGATCTCTTCTCGATGAGATGGTCATCATCGTTTACCTTTGGAGCGCTGAGCCGTATCAGCTCGAGTGGAGGCGCGAAAAAATCTGAACGTGCTGGTCCAGGCCGAAGTGGAACAGCTCGGTCAGATTCGTCTCAACGATGTCGAGTTCGGCTTGGAAGTCGAGCCCTTCGGTGTGGAGCGCGGACAGCTGCTCGGCCCCGTACCAGGCTCCGAGCAGGCTGCCGAGCAGCGAGGCCAGCGTGGCGGTATTGCCGCAGCCGTGGGCGATGGTGCGCAGCGCCACGGCCGGATCGTCGGGCGCGCAGGCAATCGTAGCTGCGAGCTGCGCCAGGACGCGGTAGGGATCGTGTATCCCGCCCAGAAGGGCGTGGTCGAGAAAGGGCGGTATCGGCGGGTCAATGACTCGCTGCTTGAAAACGGTGTTGAGGGTGGCTCCTGTCTCGCCGCGTAGCTCGCTACCGAGTCGTGCCATAGCCTCCAGCAGGCTGCGCAGAGAGGCGGCCTCTTGCGCCTGGGTCGAAGCGTCCAGGTCGTCCACCACGGCGCGGCCGCGGTCGAAGAACCAGTCGCCAAAAGAGTCCGCCTGCGGGGCTTCATTCACCGCCAGCGATACAAGCGTGGCCAGGAAGCCGGTCACGGCTTTGGCATAGCCCTGGTCGAGGCTGGCCTGCTGCCGATACAGGGCAAAGGTTTCAAGCGGAGTCGTGCCGTGCCGGACGGCGGCCATTTCCAGATACAGGAAGAGACCAAAGACGCCCGGAACCCCTGGACTGAATAAGCCCTCGCTGTGATTTTCTTCTTGGGCCTGAAACATGTCCAGCCAGGCCGTGAGCTGATCTCGACAGGCGAACGCATACCACTCGGGATACAGCGGCTCGTGCCGGAGAGCGGCCATGAAGTCGCGCAGCGACGCTTCTTCAAACGTCCGGTCGCCGTCAGCAATCGCCGCCAGCCAGGGGTGGAGGACACACAGGCGATAGCAGGTATCGTCGGTCGGCATGCCGATTCGCTTGGCGTGCACAATCGCCGGTAGCCAGGTCCCCCAGGCTTCACCCCACTCGGGCATGTCACGGGCGACCAGGCGTGTCGGCAGCGGGTCCGGCGTCGGCGTTTCCTGGCCCTCCTGGGCGGCGCCGAGCGCATCGCCATACGCTCCGAGCAGGAGCATGCCTCTGATTCTATCGTCAAGTGTGTTTGGCATGGTGGTTCATTCCTCCTGTGAACGGTTAAGCTTGGCAGTATCCTTTTGTCCGTGCCGGTATTGCGCCCTAATAAGCACACTTTTCTCGCCTTGGGTAGAAGAATGATGGCTCCCCAGATATTCGGGAGTTCCTTGACAGCAGGGCCTTTTTCTGTAAAATCGTAAATAATGAAATACGGAACAGAAGATAAATCAGCGTGTGATCCACTGGTGCGCGAACGGTCCCCCAAGTTTGGAGCACCGACCGAGATGAAGCGGCTCACGATTGACATTCCCGCCGAACTTCATGCCAACGTCAAATCCATCTGTGCAAGACGGGGGGTCAAGATGTCGGATGCGATCCGAAGGATTTTAGAAGAAGAATTCGGGAGAATTGAATAATATGGGTGCAGGACAGGGTGAAATGTTTCCTGATGGCACCGACGAGCATCGCACGCCCTCAGGAAGAAAGCGACCAAACGGGGTAGCAACCTCCGATCTCATATTTTCGGCGTATGTAGGAAATAACTCCGACATCTTTCCGAAAGTGCTCAAGCTCCATGTCGAGGACGGGGCAAAGATCGCAGATGTGACGTACGGCAAAGGCGTTTTCTGGAAAAATATCGATACGGATAAATATCAATTTTTTCCATCCGACATTGCGGATGGCACGGATTGTCGGAACCTTCCCTATGAAGATGGTTCATTCGATGCCGTTGTCTTCGATCCACCGTACATGGAGGGGTTTTACAGAAAGGGAAAGACTGTAAAGGCGGGCGATGGGACACACAATACATTCCGAGATCACTACTCCAACGGCGACGAGACGCCTAAGCCCAACGGCGGTAAATGGCACGCTGCGGTTTTAGAAATTTACAACGAGGGAAGCAAGGAAGCGCACCGCGTTTTGAGAGACAAAGGGATATTTATCGTCAAGTGTCAGGATGAGGTCAGTGCAAATAGGCAGAACCTTACTCACGTCGAGATCATCAACTCGTTCGCCGAAGTCGGTTTCTTCTGTAAGGATTTGTTCATCGTTGTTCGTCCCAATAAACCGGGGATGAGCCGGGTCATCAATCAAGTCCACGCGAGAAAGAACCACTCCTATTTTCTTGTTTTTGTCAAAATGCCAAAAGGGAAAAAAGCGTCGCAGATGCGCTTTGCTAAAGCATCTCGTTCATAAACCTGCGTGAGTTCTTCGATGGTGGTGTCCCCGCGCTGTAGGAGGGAGTCAGCCATGGTTAGTTCTGACTGAAGTTTTGCAGGAGAAACTGTTCAACAAAGCCAATGACACTGTTGACTTCCGGTGCAGAGATTTTTTCCCAATCTGCGTGCAATGCTGCGTTTCTTATTTTCGGCATAGCTTCTAGCAATGACTTCTGCGCCCCAGAAACAAGCCCTTTCGATTTGAGCGCATTGATGATCTCGGACATTGTTCGATCATCGGTCTTTAATCCGTTGGCGTTTGCATAGCGTTTCAGTGCGTCCTCCAGCGCAGCAGTTGACAAAACGGCTGCTACATCCTTGTGGCCGTTGGTAAGGGATTCCTTAGTCAAGACAACGAAATTCCCAAAGACTTCTCCGGAAATTTCAAGATCGACATTGAAAACGTAGCCGCCTTCAAAGTCTTCTTTCGCGCTTTTGAATATTTCTTGGAGGGCATTGATCCAATACTCACTTCCCCCGCATTTATTTAGGCTCTCTAAAAAATTGATGTAGTGGGGAGAATTTTCTCCATACACGGCCCTGATCAGATTTTGGCAGCTTGTGGCCCATCCTCGCCAGATTCCTCCCGGCACGTAACGACCAGTGGCTCCGCTCCCTGAACGAAACGGCAGTGAATCCGATTTTTCTTGAAGTTCTTGGAACCGTTTTAAGAATTTATCATTCAGCATAGAGCATTCTCCGATCCCAGAGGCCGTTCTGTTGGATGAGAGACTGTCGAACGATCCTCGCGCTGTCAGGTGTCCTTCTGTCGGTCGTATCCTGCCATCCCCGGACCAAACCCAGACGCCCCGAAGTCTTGGCAACTTCGGGGCGTCAGATTGGTTGCGGGGCTAGGATTTGAACCTAGGACCTCGAGGTTATGAGCCTCGCGAGCTACCGGGCTGCTCCACCCCGCGTCAAGAAAGGAAAACGACACAGAATCTGTGCCGCTCACCAGTGTATGTATCGACTGCGCCGGGCGAAGTCAAGAGAGGCCGACGTCTCGCTTGAGGGACTGGATCTCGAACGGGGCGAGCGAACGGTAGGCGCCAGGCGCGAGATCGGTCAGCAGGATCGGACCGAAACGGATTCGGATCAGCTTTTCGACCGGATGGCCGATGGCGTCACACATCTGTCGGACTTCGTGGTGGCGTCCCTGGCGTAGGGTAAGCTCGATCCAGGTCTTACGCTTGTTGCGGCGGATGGTGCGGAGATCGGCCGGTCCGCTCAGGCTGCCGTCGGCCAGACGCACGCCACGTTTTAATTTGGACAGCACGCGCGGCCCGCACGCGCCGGTCAGCTTGGCATGGTAGGTCCGGGGGATCTGATAGCGTGGATGCAGCAGGCGGGCGGTCAGCTCGCCGTCATTGGTCAGCAGCAGCAGCCCGGCCGAGTGATAGTCGAGCCGACCGACCGGAAAGACGCGCTCGCGCACCTCGCCGAGCAGCTCACGGACCGTTGGTCGCCCTTCCGGGTCGGCCAGGGTGCTGACCACACCGGTCGGTTTGTTGAGCAGAAAATACAGCCGGGCCGAGTCGAAGGAGACAGGCTGGCCGTCAACAACAATGGTGTCGCGTCTCGGGTCTGCGGTCGTCCCCAGCCGGGTGACCGTCTGGCCGTTGACCTGGACCTTACCGGCCTCAATCAGTGTCTCGGCTTTCCGGCGTGAACTGACGCCGGCCTGACTGAGCAGCTTGTGCAGGCGCTGTGCTCGCGATGGCGCGGAAGACCCGGGCGGCTGAGCCGTCTGGGAGGCCGGAGCTGTCGTGTCACTCCGGTCTGCTGTCCTGGCCTTTTGTGTCGTCGCTCGGCGAGTCTTCGGCCTCGGCCGCGCGGCTCGGGATGTCTTGGGCTTGGGCATGGCGTTCTCCGCCGCTGGCGTGGTCCCCCGCGCGCGCGCTGTCAGGCGTCCCGTCGAGGGCGTGGTCGGCGAGGGGGTTGGGGCTTGGTTCGTGGATGTCGGGCAGCGGCGGCAGATCGGTCAGGTCGTTCAGACCGAAGAGTTCCAGGAACTGGGGAGTCGTGCCGTACACCCACGGCCGACCGGGCATGTCCTTGCGACCCAGCTCGCGGACCAGCTGCTTGGTCAGCAGCGAGTGGATGACGCCGTCAACGGTGACCCCGCGTACCGACTCGATCTCCAGCTTGGTGATGGGCTGACGGTAGGCAATAATGGCCAGGGTTTCCAAGGCTGCCCGACTCAGCCTGCCGGGTTTTTCTTGCAGCAGCGTCTTGACGTACTCGGCGTGATGCGGCGCGGTGCGGAACTGGTAGCCGCCGGCCACCTCGGCAAAGACAATACCCCGGTTTGCGGCCTGGTATTCTTCGCGCAGCAGGGATATGGCCGGCTTCACTTCCGCCGGTGTCACGCCGATGACTTCTGACAGTCGGCGCAGAGAGACCGGGTCGCCGGCGGCAAAGATCAGGCTTTCGACAATCGTTTTGAGTTCGGCGGGATGCATGGCTCAGAGCTGTTCCAGGCCGGGCGGCAGCGGAGCATCCGGACTGACGGCCAGGCTGAGGACAATGGGACCGAAGGGAGCCGTTTGGTGCACGTCAATCACCCGGCTGCGGACCAGTTCCAGGCTGGCCAGGAAGGTCACCAGGATTTGTAATCGGGTCGTATCGGCCGCGAATAATTCGGTGAAGCTGATGCGGCCACGCTCCCGTAGCAGGTCGAGGACTAAACCGACACGCTCGCGCAGAGAGATCTGTTCAAGCACAATCTCGTGCACCAGTTCGGGCTCGGCCTTTTTCAGCGCCTCCTGCAGGGCGTCAAGCAAGTCCCCCAGCCCGACAGTAGGAAACGTGATCTCCTCTTGAGATGATCGGTTATCGCGTTTCCTACTGACATCATGCACATGCTTGGCCTGATCCTCGGTGGGCAGCGGCCGACGGGTAAAGACATCCCGTCCCAGCAACGGTCGGCGCCCGAGCCCGACCGCAGCTTCCTGAAAGCGCTGGTATTCGAGCAGCTGGCGGGCCAGTTCTTCCCGGGGATCGGGTCCGGCTTCCTCCTCCGCCGTCTCGTGGGTAGGCAGCAACAGGCGCGACTTGAGGTGTAACAGGGTGGCGGCCATGACCAGATATTCTCCGGCCAGGTCAAGGTCGAGCTGGTGCAGCAGGTCGAGGTAGCCGAGGTATTGGTCGGTGATGGTGGCGACTGGAATGTCCGAGAGATCGACCTCGTTCTTTTTGACGAGGTGCAGGAGGAGGTCGAGCGGTCCCTCAAAAATATCGAGTCTGACGCGGTATGACATCATGCGAGACGGATTTTCTACAGCAGAGCGCCCAGAAGAAAAACGGTGACCGGGCGAATCATGTCGCCGAGAATTCCGGTCATCAGCAGTCCGATAAGGATGAACATGCCGTAGGGCTCAAGGCGCGCCAGGGGGAAGGCCAGGCCGCGTGGCAACAGACCGACCGCCACCCGTCCGCCGTCCAGGGGGGGCAGGGGAACGAGGTTGAAGACCGCCAGGGCGACATTGATGAAGACACTGGCGGTGAGCATGGCCGCCACCAGACCCGTGCTCTCCGGCTGGGCGTGTGGCAGGTCGAGCGGCAGCTGAGGGGCCTGGAGCTGGTGGAGCAAAAAGGCTGAAAGCGTGGCCAGAAAGAGATTCATGGCTGGGCCGGCAGCGGCCACAGAGACCATATCCCGGCGGGGGTTGCGCAGATTGGTAAAATCGACCGGGACGGGTTTGGCGTAGCCGAACAGGATGGGCGAGCCCGTCAGCACCAGGAACAGGGGGAGCAGGATGGTGCCGAACATATCGACATGGCTGATCGGGTTCAGGCTCAGCCGTCCGAGCCGGGCCGCGGTCGGATCGCCCAGCTGGTAGGCCGTGTAGCCGTGGGCCAGCTCGTGGAGGATGACCGCTACCAGCACCGGGACCGACCAAAAGGCGATTTTTGCCACAAGCTCCATTACTCGCAGTGTATAAGCTCACGGCTGGAGAGACAAGAGACGAGGGGCGAGAGGGGGAGGGGGCTGGCTGGGAGGTGCCCCTGGGGAGGGAAGGGCGACCGCCACATACAGGGCGTGTAGGCAGAACCTATCCAGCCCTCACCATGTCACACCCGCATGACAGGCGG
>JAAXHF010000477.1 GCA_012271025.1 Deltaproteobacteria bacterium
CGGTGATCCGGCCTTTGATCTCAGCTTTTGTCTGAACCACTTGCTGCTCAAGTGTGTGTGGCGACCACACTGGAGCGAGCGCTACTTGGCCTGTTTTGACAGCCTGGCCGATACCTATCTGGCCGGGGTCAGCTGGGAATCCGCGACCGCGGTCGAGGCCCGAGCGGTTCGTCTGTTGCCGGGACTCTTGCTGGGGCGCATCGATGGCCGCTCACCGGTTGAGTACATCACTGCCGAGGCGGACCGTCATCACGTCCGCACGCTTGCCAAACGCCTCCTGCTGCGCCCGGTCGCGAGTCTGGCCGCCTTGCGGCGTATCTGGTTACGGGCAATGGAGCGGGAGAGCGCATGAGTGAGACGAGGATCAGCGCGGTGACCGGCCGACGGGTGTGGGATTCGCGTGGCCGTCCCACGGTCGAGGCCGAGGTTCGTCTGACCGGCGGCGCGATTGGTCGGGCGATTGCTCCGGCTGGAGCTTCGCGCGGGAGCCATGAGGCGGTCGACCTGCGCGACGGTGGAGCGCTGCTGGGCGGTCTGGGAGTCGAGCAGGCCGTACTCAATCTGCGTGGCACTATAGGCCAACAGCTCCTGGGCCTGGATGCGAGCGATCAGGCCGGTGTGGACGCGGCTCTGATCGCTCTGGACGGCACGCCCAATAAAAAACGCCTCGGCGCCAACGCCCTGATTGCCGTGTCCATGGCGGTTCTGCATGCGGCCGCTCAGGCTGCCGGCCTGCCCCTGTGGCGGTATGTGTCTGGAGGGAAGCCGGTCCGGCTGCCGCTGCCGGAGATTCAGATTTTTGGCGGTGGGGCGCACGCCGGCCGCCGGGTCGATATTCAAGACTTCATGATTATGCCGGTCGGGGCGAGCAGCTTTGACCAAGCCCTGGTCATGACCGCTGAGGTCTACCGCGCCGCAGGGCAACTGATGGCGGCCCGTGACCGCCTGGCCGGGGTGGCTGATGAGGGTGGCTGGTGGCCGATGTTTGCCTCAAACGAGGAAGCCTTGAGCTGTCTCGTGCAGGCCATTGAAGCCGCAGGCTATACACCCGGCGAGCAGGTGGCGATTGCTCTCGACGTGGCTGCCTCGGAATTTGGCTCGGCCGCCGGTTATGTATTAGGTCTGGAACATCGCCAGCTTGATACCGACGGCCTGATCGAGCTGCTGCTGGGCTGGATTGAGCGTTATCCGATTGTCGCTGTCGAAGACCCGCTGGCCGAGGATGACCATGACGGTATGCGACGTTTTACGGCTGCGGTTGGCGACCGGGTCCAGGTCATTGGCGACGACTATCTGGTCACCGACGCCCGGCGCATCGCTCAGGCCGCCGAGCGGGAGAGCTGTAATGCGGCGCTGATCAAGCCGAATCAGGTCGGCACGATTACGGAAACACAGGCGGCGCTCGAGGCGGCTAAGGCGGTCGGCTGGAGGACGATTGTCTCGGCCCGCTCCGGAGAGAGCGAAGACGTGACGATTGTCCACCTGGCCACCGGCTGGGACGCCGGGCAACTCAAGGTCGGGTCCATCGCCCGCACCGAGCGGACGGCCAAGTGGAACGAGGCGCTCCGCATTGAGGAAGCCTTGGGGCCGGCGGCCCGCTTTGCCGGCCGGAGCGTCTTGTCGGCCGCCGACCGTGGCCTCGTATGACGGAGCCATGAAGGCGGTTCTGCACTACCGGAGCAGCTCCGGCTTTCGGGACCTGCTTGCCAGTCGGGTACCCGACTGGCTTGAGATTGTTGTGGTGGAGGAGACCGACACCGAGACATTTGCTGCGGCCATGCGCGATACCGAGGTGCTGTTTCACGTGCTGCAACCGGTGACCGCAGCGGTCATCCACGCCGCTCCGCGCCTGCGGTTGATTCAAAAGATCGGGGTTGGCGTGAATACCATAGACCTGACGGCCGCCCAACAGCGCGGGATCGCGGTGGCCAATATGCCGGGGACCAACACGCCAGCGGTGGTTGAGATGACGCTCCTGCTGATGCTTGCGACGCTCCGGCGGCTGACCGCTTTTGACACGGCAACGCGGCAGGGGCGGGGCTGGCAACCCGAGCTGACAAGCCTTGACGCCGTGGGTGAGATCGCCGGGCGGACGGTCGGACTGGTCGGCTATGGAGCGGTGGCGTCACGGCTGGCCGAGGTGCTCAAAGCCCTTGGCGCCACGCTGCTCTACACCGCTCGACAGCCCAAGGCCGGAGCCGCAGCCAAATGGTGCTCCTTGTCCGAACTGCTGCAACAGTCCGATATCGTCTCTCTGCATCTGCCCCTGACCGCACAGAGCGCAAACCTGATGAACGCCAAGACTTTCGGCCTGATGAAACCGGGCAGTATTTTCATCAACACGGCCCGGGGCGGTCTGGTGGACGAGGCCGCCCTCCTCGATGCGCTGCGCTCGGGCAGAGTGCGGGCGGCGGGACTCGACGTGTTTGCCACCGAGCCGGTGGCAGCCCATAATCCGCTCCTGGTCCTTGAGCAGGTCGTTGTCACCCCCCATATTGCCTGGCTCACTCCGCAGACTCTGGAGCGCAGTCTTGCCGTCGGCCTTGAGAACTGCCGCCGTTTGCGTGACGGAGCGCCGCTGTTACACCGCGTCGTGTAAGCGACGGGGGACAGGGGGGAGGCGTCGTAAATTGTAGCGTGGCGGACCGGCCAGCCGTGCTTAGAGCGGTTTACGATAGGTTGTAGCCTGACAGTCACAGTCGTCGACGTGCTCTGCTCCCGTGCAGAAGGGCGGAGCGAGACTGCGAGCCTCTTTCCTTAATTCAAGAGACCTGAACAATCGTAGAGGCCATGTTCTCCGTTTTTGAACACAAGCTCCAATTTGTATGAAACTCTTGGATTCATCAGATCACCTTAAAGGCTCAATTTTGTAAGGCTGCTGACCAGATACAGCGAGTTCCGAGTCTGCCAGGAGTTTGTCTCTGTGTCGCTCTGCGGTAGCGTCTGAGTTTGCCTGTTTCCCTGACAAACGTATGACGCCAAGGCAGCCGGGGAGGGGGAAGCGTCGGCCTTCGCGCGTCCTTGTGTCTTTACCGTTGGGCTGAAGCCTTGACGTGCAGGCGCCGGCCTATAGCGCCCATTGCCGCATCCAGCTGATCCATGCGCGAGTTGTGCTG
>JAAXHF010000514.1 GCA_012271025.1 Deltaproteobacteria bacterium
CCTCTTCTGCCAGCGCATAGCCGATCATCCCGCCAAGAACGGCTCCGGCAGCCGCGCCAATGGCAATACCCTTTGCCCGTCCATCGTCTTCGTTGTCACTGGCCTCTGGTCCGATGCCAGCGCCTATGCCTCCGCCGGCCAGCGCCCCGGCGAGCGCGCCGAGAACCATCCCGTCCCGCTTTTTGGCCGGCATACTGCACGCGCTCATTCCGACGATGGCGCAAACCCACAGTATCCAGAATCTCAATCCTCGCTGCATCGCGTCCCTCTCTTCCGCGTTCCTTCCTCCACCTTCCCTGCTGGGTGTGATTTGGGCAGGGCTCTGGGATCACGCCCCTATCTGACTTTTTTCGGAAAAGCAAGAACAACTCCGACGCCGGCCGGCCCGATTGCAGGGGCGTGGGGCGGCGGACTATAAAGACGGCTCAGCCCGCAGGAAAAGGAGATACGGGTGAGGACAATTACGATTATGACCCACGCCGGGGTGGTGACCGGCTTGGCCGGCCTTTTTTTTGGCGGGCTGGCCTGGGCCTACCATTCTCCGTACGGACTGCCGATGGTCGTCGGCAGCCTGAGCCTGCTCGCCGTCAGCGCCGCCTGGGGCTGGTACTACGGCTTCAGTCCCATGTGGCGACCCACCGGCTGGGAGGATCAGGTTGAGGCGCAGCCGCACCCGTTCGTGGTTTCGACCCAGCAATTTCCGCCCTATATCCTGCGTCGGGCCAAACACGGCGCGCGCTTTGGCACTGCGGTGTACCCGTTGGAAGGCCAGGACGTGGCTGACGAGGCCCAGGCCGTCTACGGCCTCCAGTGGCACCAACAGCAGGAAGCCGAAGAGGGGCACCGGTGGGTGGTGGACCTTCTGCGCAGCGGCAATTTTGCCGACCTTGAGCCGTTTCGGGCCAGCTCGAACCAGTCCTGACCCGCGTCTTGTGATCGGAGCACCTGAAGAGCATGTGGACGGCTGGCGTAGATGGCTGCCCGGCCGGCTGGCTGGCGGTGTGTCTTAGTCCCCAGACGCAGGAACCCGTGGTCCGGCTGTGCCCCGACTTTGACGCCGTCCTTGCCCTCCGTCCCCGGCCGGACCTCATCGCCATTGATATCCCGATTGGTCTGCTGGACGAGAGACAGGTCGGTGGGCGGGAATGCGACCGCCTGGCGCGCCGCCGGCTGCCCGGCCGGGCCAGCAGCGTGTTCAGCCCGCCGGTCCGCAGCTTGCTCGGAGCGACCCGCTATGGCCAGGTCCGCGGCCACGGGCTGAGCATCCAGGCGTTTGGCATTATGGCCAAAATTCGAGAGGTGGACCGGCTGATGAGCCCCGCACTGCAAGGGCGGGTGTACGAAGCCCACCCCGAGCTGGCCTTTCGATCGCTGGCCGGAGCGCCGATGCGGCACAGTAAAAAGACCCCGGCCGGCCGTGAGGAACGCCTGCAGGCACTTGAACGGCTGGAGTCGTTTCGGGCTGTTCGAGATCTGCTCGACACGTTCGCAACCCGCTACCGGCGCTCACAGGTCGGGCTCGACGATTGTCTGGATGCGTGTGTCCTGGCCTGGCTGGCCGGGCGGATCGGCGCCGGCGCGGCGCAGCGGCTTCCGGCTCAGCCGCCGCTCGATGCCAGGGGCCTGCGGATGGAGATCTGGTATTAGGGGGCGGCTGGGTGGCGCACCCCATGGTCACGCGTCGGTTCCGTTTCGGCCTTTTTCCCTCTACACTGGGAGCTATGGCGACAGAGCAGTCTGTCAACAGAAAAGCGCTCTTCTTGCCTGACCGGCGGCCGTTCAATTTTGCCCACGTGCTGACCGGCCTGCGGCTCGTCCTGACCCCGCTCTTTGTGTACGCCATCGACACCGGCTGGCGTCGGCCAAGCCTGCTGAACGCCGGGCTGGTGACCGGCCTGTTCCTCCTCATCTGCGCCAGCGACTACTGCGACGGGCCGGTTGCCCGGACGCTGGGCCTGAGTTCCGGGCGGGGGAAAATCTTCGACAACCTGGCCGATATCAGCTTCCTGCTGGTCACGCTCGGCTATCTGGTTCACCTGGGGACGGTCCCGTGGTGGATTCCGACGGCCGTGGCTGCGGCCTTCGGCCAGTACGTGCTGGATTCCTGGCTGCTGTCAGACCGCGATACGAGCGTTGTCCTGGTATCCAACCCGATCGGTCACTGGGCCGGGATTCTCAATTTCATCGGCACCGGCGTGCTGGGGCTGCATACAGCCACCGGCCAGCAGCTCCTGCCTGGGCTCGCCACGCAGGGCCTGCTCGGTCTATGGCTGGCCTATCTGCTGCTGGCGATGGGTCTGCGGCTGCGCTTTTTCCTGCACGCCCGACGCCTTGGACCGCGCCGGGACTAGCTGGCCGGCGCGCCTTCGAGCTTCACCTCATCACCGGCCTTGCGAATATCGGCAAAGCGCACACCGGCAATCGGCAGGGCGCACAGACCCTGGGCCACCAGGGTCAGAAACTGGACGGCGTTCAGTACTATACCATAGGCCAGCCCGTCCACCTGGCTGACGCCGAACAGCCCCAGGGCCAGCTGACAGGCATATTGATAGGGGCCGATCATGCCCGGCAGGTTGGGCAGGGCCGTGCCAAAGCCGATGAAAATGAACACCACCAGGGCGGCGCTGAACGGGGCGTTCAGATCGAAGGCGCGGATCATGATGTAGCTGGACAGAATGGGCAGAAACCACAGCGCCAGCGAGACCACAAACACCGTCAGCAGCAGACCGGGATTGGGCAGAATCCGCATCCCGGCAGTTACGGCGGCCAGAATGCCTTTGACCCGACCGCCAAAGCGTGCCGGAAGCAGGCGGAGTATCCAGCGATCAACGAACGTCTCGCCCTTCCACCAGAACAGCACGACCACGGACACGAAGACGCCGGCAAGCGTGGCCGGGACCAGAGCGCCCTGGCGGACCCATACGGGCAGGCTTTCAATAAACAGCAGGCCGGCCAGCATATACACGACGATGCAAATCGAATCCATCATCTTCTCGACCACCAGATTGCCGACCACATTCGAGAATGACACGCCCGAGCGGCGTGACAGCAGCCAGGGGCGGACGATCTCGCCCAGGCGGACCGGCAGCAGATTGATGGCCATATAGGCGACCGAGGTCACGACCCACAGCCGACCGACCGGCACATGTTCGAGGGGGCGGAGTTCCAGCTGCCAGCGCCAGGCGCGGAACACCATGATCAGCAGGCTGACGATCACCGCCACCAGCAGCCAGCCGCCATCCACCCGGGCCAGGGCTTGGCCCAGCTCGTCGAGTTCGACATTCCGAAAGGCCAAGTACAGAAAACCGCCGCTGACGACAAGGCTGAGCGCCAGATTCCGTACGCGATGCGAGTCGCCCCGTGCCGCTGCCATGCTTCCTCCGAATTCCGTGGGCTGCCGTACCGGCGGCCCTGTGTATATCACGCGCTGCCTGCTTGACAAGCCTTTGCCTCCGGGTGAACAATCCGGCAGCAGAGACCAGACAGACGGACGGGGAAGTCTTCCGGCTCGGGGGGTCATCAGCGTCCGTTTTTGAAAGGAATCAGCCGTATGAGCCGTGAGCAGAATCTGGCGGTGGCCCAAGCCGTGAGCCTCAAACCGATTGAGGACATCGCGGCCCGCTTATCCCTTCCCCCTGAACAGCTTGAACTCTACGGTCGGGTCAAAGCCAAGGTCGGGCTCGAAGCGCTGTCGGACGCAGCCTCCCGTCCCCAGGGCAAACTCATTCTCGTTTCCGCCATTACCCCAACCCCGGCGGGTGAGGGAAAGACCACCACTACCATCGGCCTCGGCCAAGCCCTGGCGCGGCTGGGCAAAAACGCGGCGGTTGCCGTCCGTGAGCCCTCGATGGGACCGGTGTTCGGCGTCAAAGGCGGCGGCTGTGGCGGCGGCCGCTCACAGGTCCTGCCGATGGAGGACATCAATCTGCACTTCACCGGCGACATCCACGCCGTCAGTTCGGCCCACAACCTGTTAGCCGCCATGCTCGACAACGCCCTGTTTCACGGCCAGACCGACTGCGACGTGCGCCAGATCCGCTGGCGGCGGGTTATGGACATGAACGACCGGGCGCTGCGTCAGATCGTCCTGGGGCTGGGCGGCCGGCTGATGGGCGTGCCGCGCGAGGACGGCTTTGATATCACCGCCGCGTCCGAGATCATGGCCATTCTGTCGCTGAGCAGCGGCCCGGCCGATCTGCTCGAACGCCTGTCGCGGATTGTGGTCGGCTTTACCCGCAGGCGCCAGCCGGTTCTGGCCCGTGACGTTCAGGCGCCTGACGCCATGGCCATCATCCTCAAGGACGCCCTGAAACCGAATCTGGTCCAGACCGTCGAAGGCGTGCCGGCCTTTGTCCACGGCGGACCGTTCGCCAACATCGCCCACGGCTGCAACAGCGTGCTGGCAACCCGCATGGCCCTCAGCTACGCCGACTATGTGGTCACCGAAGCCGGGTTCGGCTTCGATCTGGGCGGCGAGAAGTTTCTGGATATCAAGTGCCGCGAAGCCGGCATCTGGCCGTCGGCGGTGGTGCTGGTGGCCACCGCCAAAGCGCTGAAAATGCACGGCGGCACGCCCGTTGCCGAGGTGACCAAACCCGACCTGACCAGCCTTAAGGCGGGCATGGGCAATCTGGCCAAGCACGCCGAGAGCATCCGCACCTACGGCCTGCAACCGGTCATTGCCGTCAACCGCTTTGCGGCCGACAGCCCGGACGAACTCCAACTCATCGTAGACGAGTGCCAGGGCTTGGGCGTCCCGGCCACGGTCATCGACGTGTTCGGTCAGGGCGGCGAGGGCGGCCTGGCCCTGGCCGAGGCGATTGTCGAGGCGTGTCAGGCAGACGTACCCAGCCCGCGCTTTCTGTACCCCTCGGAGATGCCGATTGGGGACAAGATTCGCACCGTCGCCCAGAAGATCTACGGCGCTGCCGACATCAGCCTGCTGCCACGCGCCCGGACCGATCTCAGACGCATCAACGACCTCGGCTACAGCCACTTTCCGGTCTGCATGGCCAAAACCCAGATGTCGCTGTCCGACGACCCCAAGCGCTACGGCCGGCCGCGCGACTTCACCCTGTCGGTGCGCGAGATTCGGCTGTCGGCCGGAGCGGGTTTCTGCGTGCCGCTGACCGGAGACATGCTGACCATGCCGGGCCTGGCCGCCAAGCCGGCCGCCTTGGGCATGAAGATGGACGCGAGCGGCAGGATTTCGGGCATGTTCTAGTACAGACGCCCCGTCCGGGTGTCTGTCCACAAGACGCAATGAGCAACAACATCTGGCAAGAAAAGGACGCAGTATGAAATTCGGGCTGTTTTCCCTGTTCGACTTTTTCCAGGACCGCCAGGACGAGGGCCGCTATTATCAGGACACCCTCGACCTGGTGATCCGTTCCGAACAGCTGGGCTTTGACTCGGTCTGGCTGGGCGAGGAACACTTCTACTCGTTCGGCATCTGTCCCAGCCCCCAGCTGTTTCTGACCGCCCTGGCGCGGGAGACGACGACCCTGCGGTTGGGCACCGCCATCAGCCTGCTGCCGTTTGAAAATCCTCTGCGCAAGGCCGAGGACTTCGCCATGCTCGACATTCTGAGCAACGGCCGGCTCGACTTCGGGGCCGGACGCGGAATCATTCCCAAGCATTTTGAGGGCTTCCGCATTCCGCCCCAGGAGAGTCAGGCCCGCTATGAAGAAGCCTTAGCGATTATCCGTCAAGCCTGGACCCAGGACAGCTTTTCCTACCAGGGGAAGTTCTGGCAGGTCCCGGAACTGTCCCTGTCGCCCAAGCCCAGCCAAAAACCGCATCCACCGATCTATCGCGGCACGCTCAGCCTGGAGTCGTTTGAAACCGC
>JAAXHF010000073.1 GCA_012271025.1 Deltaproteobacteria bacterium
AAAACTCCGCCCAGCCAGACCGATCCCGTACAGCAGCAGGACCGGCAGAATGAGCCAGGTCGCCAGCATGCCCACATTGGCAATCCGCCCTCCGAACTCCGTATACCCAACCAGAAGTCCGGTCAGGCCAAGAAAGAAGATCGGGATCAGCCACAAATGCGACATCGGTTCCAGTAGCCCCTGGGCATTGTCGAGGAGCAGTGTGCGCGCCATCTCCGTCAAAGGCGTGACCGGTATGTCGGCCGCGACGCCTGACAGCACGCCCCCGCTCTGATATTCGGCCCCGCCGAATACCCCGGCCAGCATGCTCCTGCCCCACGCTGTCAACGGCAGGATGGGCAGCGAAAAGCCCGCCAGCGTCAGTCCGTATCCCTTCCAACGCTTTCGGTTAAGCGGGTTTGCCAGCAAAAACCACACCAGGTGCACCGGCAGGATCAGCGCCGTCAACACCTGTGTATAGACGGCTATGGATGTAATGGCAAGGTAGCCCAGCCAGCGCCAGGGTCCGCTGTACCACATCGCCTGCAGCCAGCTCCAACTTGAGAACAGCGCCAGCATCACAACCAGCCCGTACGCCCCGCCCTCCTGGCTGTACCACAGCTGCAACGGATTGAACGCCAGAAAAAGTGTCGATAGCAGCGGCAGATTCCTCAGAAGCGTGCTGCCAACCGCCGGCACCATCCTTCGGGCCACCTGCCACATCAGGGCAATGGTGATGGCGCTCGCCAGCACAGAAAAATAGCGCAGCGCGAAAAGATCGGTTCCGAAAAACTGGATCCACGGCCGGATCAGAAGATAATACATCATCCCGCCCTGCCCGGGCGCGACCAGCGCACCGACCGTCTCCTCCACCGGCCGCGCCGCCAGCTCGATCGTCTCCTGCTCCACCTGGCCGAGCTTACGCGCGATCAGCCCGATCATCCGCCAGCCAAACGAAATCAGGATCACCAGGGCCATCCAGCGCTGCTGCGCCTTCGGCGACCCACGCGGGCGGTCGCGCGGCGTGTACCGCGGCTCTGGTGTCTGTACAAGTTGAAATCGGACCGGCGATTCAGAGGACAGATTCATAGCAGGGAACAGGTTTCTGGTGGAGCGGCGATCAACAGGGACAATACATTTTATGATACCCTCTCCGCCAGAGAAGACCAATCATCCGGGAATCGGATGCACATCCCAAAACCGGAGGCGAACCCTCGCATAATCTTGGCGGCAGACCAACCATAGCCACGCCGCGATAAACGCCGAGGCAAAGGAAGCGCTCCCTCTGACCACTAACCACTGACCACTGCAGTTTGGGCGG
>JAAXHF010000052.1 GCA_012271025.1 Deltaproteobacteria bacterium
TCCATAATGCGCCGCCAGTCGTCCTCGGTACAGTTGACGATATCGCTCATGGCAATGCCGAAGCGTTGCGTCGCCGAGTAGCCGATCCCGGCGTTGTTATACAGGATGTCAAACCCGCCAAAGGCGTCCTGGGCGGCTTGCAGAACGGTTTGCACGTCTGCGGCTTTCGAGACATCACCGACGGCCCCAGCCGCCTGGCCCCCGGCATTTTTAACCGCGTCAACCGCGGCCTCGACAGACTCCGCGTCAAGGTCGTTGATCACGATCCTTGCCCCTTCCGAGGCAAAACGCTTGGCGGCTACCAGCCCCTGCCCCCGCCCGGAGCCGGTAATCAGGGCTATTTTGTTTTCCAGTTGTCCCATAGCAGCCTTCCCTCCACGATGCCCGCTTTGTTTACTCGGAAAAAGGTTTACTCGAAAACATTCCAGAGATAAAGCGGCGGGCTTACGGCCATTGGCATTCTGTCGGAGCGGGGATTCTATAACACTGGTATGAGCGTTTGTAGTATGCGACCGCGATAGCCTTGCGGTCGCATACCCATGCAGGAGGGGAAGCGCTCTAGGTGCGTATTGCCTTATGGCTACACCGAATCTTAGGTTGCTCTCTCCCGCTTTCTGAGACCGGTGAATATACCTCACGGACTGGGTGTGGGCTCATGGCCGCTTTAGTCCTGTCCGCCGGAAATTTTCGCCGGGGCATCCACACGGACAGTCACGATATCGGTGTCATGGTATTGCTCGTGGCGGACCGAAGACGCGAGGTGTCGCAACAGCCGAAGCGAAACGTCCCGCTCGACCGGGATTTCGCCCACCTGCTCGCCCAGCAGCGCCATCCGGTCCTGGAGGTTGTCCTCGCCGGTCGCAGCAACAAACTCGAGTACCGCCCCAGCCCCCTCCTTGCGCGCCATCAGGAGGAGCCGTCGCTGCTCCTTCTCCTCGTCGGCCTCGTCTTGCCCGAGCAGCGTTAGCAACGTCTCCTCGCCGACCGCCTCAAGGCGCTCCTTCATCGCCCCGTCCCAGCCGCAACGAGACGCGAACGCGACCAGAAACTCCCTGATCTCTGGCAGCGCGGAAAGACCAAATCGGGTCTCCATCCGGCCGCGGCGCGGTTTTGTCACCTCCATGAAGAACGTCATGAGGATGGCCATAAGACCGCCGGCCGTGACCCCATTCCGCAGCAGGCCGCCGGCGAATGCCTGAGCAAACTCGGGAAATATCGCGCCATTCTGAAAGCCGACACCGACCCAGAACGACAGGCCGACGATCAGTCCCTTGCGATAGTCGATCCCGTCCTGAACGATGACCTTCATGCCGACCACGAAGAGCGTCGCCTGCAAGACGGCAAGATAGGCCGCGACGACCGGACCCGGTATTGCCAGGACCACGGCGAGCGTCTTGGGCAGGAAGGCCACGGCGACGAATACGACCCCAACGGCAACCCCGACGCGGCGGGCCGCCGCCCCGGTGAGTTCGATCACCGCCACGCCGGTCGATAACAGCGTGTTCGGCACCGTTCCGACCAGGCCAGACAGCAGGTTACCGATTCCGGCCGCCGCCACCGCGCCCTGGACCGCCCGAAAATCCACCGCCCGGGGCTGTCGCCAGGAAACACGCTGCACGGCGACGGCATTGCTGATCGTCTGGACGCTTTCGATCAGAGCCACAAGTACGAAGGCGGGCAGAAGCGCCCAAAAAAGTGGCCCGAAATCAAGAGCCAAACCGGGCCATTCGCCCGCTGGAAGGCCGACCCACGCCGCCTCGGTGATGCCGGCCACGTTGAAGAGACCGAACCAGCCCGCCACCAAAGAGCCGACGGCGACACCGATCACCGGCGCCCAGAGACGTAGCGCGCCTGTTGTCTGGAGCGCGATGCCGGTAATGATCAATACGGCCACGAGGGCGCTCGACGGAGCGGCCAGAGTCGAGGTTCCCACCGGCACATCCTCCAGCAGACCAAAGACCGTTGGCATCAACGTGGCCGGGATCAGCATGATGACCGTCCCCGAAACGGTCGGGGTCAGGATCCGCCGAAACAGCGAGAGCCGCGCGGAAAGCGCCAGCGGGACCAGCGAGGCGACGACCACCAGGGTCGCGAGCAACGCCGGGCCGCCCTCGGCCACCGCCGTGATGCTCACCGCTACGACAGCCAGGGAGGTACCCATCACGGCGACATAGCCCGCACCAATACGGCCAAACCGGAACGCTTGCAGTACCGTGGTCAGGCCACAGATCGAAACCGCGGCGAACAGGGCCCAGGACAGGTAGGCTTCGGTCCCGCCGCCGGCCCGTACCACAACCATGGGGATCACGACTATTCTGGCAATAATGAGAATAGCAAACTGTAAACCGAGACCGAACGCGATCGCTGGCGGCGGTTTCTCGTCGGGCTGGTAGCGTACGCTCGCGAGCTGGCCGGAACCGTCAACACCCATCACGCACCCCTCATCGCCCGTTTGAGCATACGCACTCCCGTGCGGACCTCTTCCACTTTGAGCAGCAGACCGAGCACGAGATAGACACCTCCGCCGGCGACCAGGATGCCGGCCAGGCGGAGGAGACGCTCACCGGTCATGAGCGAGCCGGGGGCAGTGGCCAGCGGATGGCTGAAAAAAAACAGGCAGCCGCCCAAGACCATCGCTAACAGGACATGGGCTCCAAGACTCCGCAGGAGGATTCCCTCATCAAGCGGACCGTGCCGCCGCCGGAAGATGACGTATAGGACACCGGTGTTCAGATAGGACACCAGCGAGGTTACCAGGGCAATACCCCAGTGACCCCACACCTGCATCAGCAGCCAACAGCCGGCCGCGTGCAGTCCAATCGAACCAACACCAATCCAGGCGGGTGTCCGGGTGTCCTTTGTGGCGTT
>JAAXHF010000698.1 GCA_012271025.1 Deltaproteobacteria bacterium
GATCATTGTGCGCTCATTGGTGACGTTGGTAATGTCACGGAAGCCTATGGCGTAAGGAGGTATATCGGCGAAACTACTCCTGACAAAATCTGCGTGAACCCAATACTTCGGCATAGCGTAAAAGCGAGGATTGTTGTGTTGCTCAATAGACACAGTGACGTTGACGTAAGGGTTATGGACGTTGGTCGGATTGACTTGGACGGAATTGTAACGGTGGTCGAAATGGTAGATCATACGGCCTTGATACAGTGGCAACATTTCCTCGTTACCCTTCCGCCAGCGGTTCAACGCAATTGGATACCACCCGTCCGTCTCCAGTTGCTCCCGCGTCCAGAAGTGCCCGCTGTCGTTCGTCATGTGCGCCAAAGCGACATGACGAACGACAGCGGTTAAATTTTTGAAATTTCGATTTTCAGCATCGAAAACCGGGTGGTTGCGGTAGATATTCAGCACGATGTCCGCGTCCCGCCTGGTGAGGAAGATGGGCGCGGTACCGGTGTTGGGGTTGACCAACGCGAAGTCTGCGGCTTGCAGCGTGATAAGCCTTTCCGGTTCGGTATCTTCCGGCGGATCGTGTAGCAGGAAACCGGCCGGCAGCTCATCGGCAGTCCGGGTCGGACCTCCCATAACAAGAGTGCAGAATTTGAATCGACTGTCCACGTCGGGGAAGAACTGTCCGGCGTCTGGCCCGCGCCGGTTTTCAAAGTCATACAGTCCCAGCAACCGGCTGTCGTCGGTTATCGAACCGAAAAACTTGGCAGCGGATTGGTCTCCGTAGATACCCGATGGCGTGAGCAGGGCCATAACACCGTCCTGCCCTATCAACTCCGTCGCCCGCTCCACGAACAGGCGATACAGGTTGGTATCGCCGCCGCCCAGCAGCGGGTAGTCACCACAGGCCCGCCCGTACTGGAGCATGGTGTCGGCCAGATTGAGCGCGCCGGTGTAGTCGTCATACAGGGGGTCCGCATCGGTTTCCAGTTGCGCGATCATCGTCCGGCGTCGGGCCGCCGGCGTGGCCCTAGCAATATCCGGCCGCCGGGTTTCGGGGGCAAACCACTCCACTTCCTGCAGCTTGACCCGCTCCCAGGGCGGGTTGCCGATCACGGCGTCAAAGCCGCCGCGGCGGGGCTGCCAGCCGTCAAACACGCCGGGGAAGGCCAGTTCCCAGTGGAGCATCCTGCGTTCCTCCGCCACCTGTTGAGTTGCCCGCCACAGAGCGATGAAACGGGCGAAACCGGCGAAATCGAAGCTGGGAGACTCTCGCTGGGCGTCGGAAATGGCGTCGGGGCCGTGTTGCAACAGGTTCAGCTGGGTATCGTAGTCCTGCAGCAGCCACCACTCAACGGCAGCGGCATGGTCATCGCCAATCTGCCGGCGCAGCTGCCGGGACTGGCGCAGGGCCAGGGGCCGGGCGTTTTCTCCGGCGGCCATCCAGCGCAGGCCGGTGAAGAAGTCCAGCATCCGGCGCACCGGGGCGACGGTTTCCTGCATGGAGCGGAACAGGTTCTCCGACTCTTTCACCTCGGCGATGTCGGCGTCGTCCAGTTGCTCAATGGCGCGGATGCCCGCGGCGGCGGTGGTCATGCTGGCGAAGACGTAATTGGCGAACCCGCCGCCGGCCGTTCGTATGTCCTCCGCCGTTTGGGCCAGCCACCCACCCACCAGCGAGTCGCCGCAGTGCAGGTGGTGGTCCAGGAAGGACAGGGGCGCGCCCACGGTGAAGCTGTACAGCCACAGGGACATCTTGGCCAGTTCCACCGCCAGCGGGTTCAGGTCAACGCCATAGATGCAGCGTTTGAGGACCATCCGGCGGATGATGGCCCGGTCGGTCAGGCTATCAGGGCTGAGTTCCCAGCCGTTTTCGCTGGCCTGCCGCTGGATCTCGTTCCTGATGTTGGCGATGCGGGTTTCCAGTGGGGACACGTAGGGGGCGTCGTCGGGCAACCAGCCGGCCACTTCTGGAAGAAGATTCGGGGCGCCCAAGCCGGCGAGCCGGTCAATCGCCTCGGTAAGGTAGTCCAGTACTGCCACCAGAAAATGCCCGCTGCCCATGGCCGGGTCCAGCGCCTTGAGTTGCAGAACAGCCTCCGCCGGGTCGGCCACCATCAGCCCGCGGCGGCGGGCATCAAAATCCTGCGTGTCCGACGCCATCGACGCAGCCAACTCGCGGAACCGCTCCTCCCGCTCTGACACCAGCGGACCCAGGGTTTGCTCCACGATGAGCCTGACCAGTTCGGGCGGCGTGTAGTAGCTGCCGGAGTCCTTGCGGGCGTAGGGCTGGAGCTGCGATTCGACCTTGCCGTTTCGGATGACCGGCCGTCGTTCCAGCAGCTGCTCGTACAGGGTACCGAGCTGTTCCACGGAGAGGTCGCGGAAGTTGACCAGAGTTTTTTCGGTGGCGCCGTTGACAGTTGCCGCGCCCAGACTGTTGATGATGGCGGCGATGCTGTCATCGGGCAGGCTGGCCCGGGCCAGCAGCGCCGGACGTTCCCGGTCGAACAGGCCGCCGTTGTAGGGAGGCAAAGCGGCGGCCGGCTCGCCAGCGTCAATCAGATTGAAAACCAGTTGCAGGCGGGGCCAGTAGGTCACGGCGCCGGGGATGAACACCGGGTTGGCCGCCAGCCGGTCCAGTATCTCCCGTCGCAGACCGCGCAGGCTGATGCCGGAATAAGCCGGATGCTCGGTGGGCAGCAGCCGCCGGTCTTCGGCGTACATCAGGAACAGCAGGCGATAGAGCAGGGTCAGAGAGGCTTCCTGCACGTCCTCGGGGGTGGCCTCGGGAGCGGCCCGGAAAAAGGCGCCGATCAGCTGCGGATAGACGTCGTCGAATACTGCCTCGGTGAGAGTGTTCACCACCGTCTGAACGTAGTCGGCGGCCCCGGCCAGCGCCCGGTCGAGGAAACAGTAGCCGTCGTCACCGATGCGAAAAGCGTCCCGGTGGAAGAAAAGCAAGAAGAGGCGTCGCTGCTCTTTGCCGTCGTCGCTGACGCACTCGCTGAGTTTGAGTTCAAGCCATATGTCCTGCGTCTGGTGAAACTTCCCGTCCGGTCCGGTTCCGGGTGCCCGGTACAACCGCCATATCTCGCCATTGGTGAGGATGCCCCATTTAACTCGTCCGGAGGTGGCCTGCCAGAATTGCCTTAGATAGTCCTGTACCTGTGCGCTGGGGCTTAGCGGGCGGCCAGCGCGCTGGTCAAGATTGGTTCCCCAGGATTTGGCTTCGGCCGGCGCCAGCGGATAGTGCGAAATATCACCCGCGCCCGTGAACGCGGCACGGTCGTCATCATCCGCAAACAGCATGTAATCGGGGATTTGGCCGCTCACGGGAATGGGCGCCTGCGGCAGGTAGCTCCAACCCAGGGTGTTCAGCACGGGGCGGATGAGGGCGTCCTCAATCTGGGCTTCGTTGGAAGATTGATACGCTCCGACGAAAGCACTGTAAGGAGCCCGCAAATCCTGGCCGAAATGAGAGAGGAGCTGAGGGCTGATCTGCTGGTACTCCGGCGTCTCCCTCAGGCCGGCTTCCAGGAAAGATTGGCTGAGCAACGTGTTCGACATCTGTAAACTTCCCGCGAACCATGGCGAGATAGCTCCCGTCACCGGTAGCCGGTACGGAAGCTTTTCACAAAGCTTGATTTGTCAATTGTCAACGGCCGGCCGAACATTCAACACCCAGCCGACTCGGGTTGAAATTGTAGCACCGGTTTCACACACGGTTTAACTCAAGCAATTAGATAGCTGAACGTTGGATCACCTTGCCCCCGGTAAAATCGCGCCAGCCACCAGCGGTTTTCTTGACCGAGCCGGTTGTTCTCGCGGCAGTTGTAACTCAGAGAGTTGAGCCATCCCGCGTTTGCTTGGGCGATTTGGGCGGAGGAATTTTCCTGGATGAAGTGGAGCCCCTGCAC
>JAAXHF010000586.1 GCA_012271025.1 Deltaproteobacteria bacterium
GCGACCCACATGGCCGACGGCTACGCCCGCCTCAAGGGGCTGGGCGTCATCATTTCGTCCACCGGACCGGGGGCCGGTTTTACGGTGTCCGCGCTGCAGGAAGCCTGGGGCAGCTGTTCGCCAGTCGTGATGCTGACGAGCAATATCGACGCGGCCAAGATCGGCCGGGGTCTGGGCGCGCTGCACGAGCTTGAGGAACAGACCGCCCTGTTTCGGACCATCACCAAGGCGACCTTCACGCCCCGCGCCGGGGACGATCTGCGGGCGCTCACAGCCGAGGCGATTCGGCTGGCCACGGGCGGACGGCCCGGCCCGGTGTGTATAGAGGTCCCGACCGATGTCCTGGGCGGCGAGGTCACACCACCGAGCCCGCCAGCGGCCGTTCCCGATGCCCCGCCACCGACGCCCATGCCGAGTCAGCTCGACGCCGCCGTCGCCATCCTGCGCCGGGCCAAGCAGCCGATCATGCTGGCCGGGACGGACGCGGTTCGCTCCGAGCTGGCGGCCGATGTGACTGCGCTGGCCGAAGCCTTGTGCGCCCCGGTCCTGACCAGTACGCCGGGCAAAGGGGTCCTGGCCGAAGATCACCCCCTGTCGCTGGGCAACGCGGCTCGGCGTCTGGCCGTCCATGACGTGATGCCCGGCTGCGACGCAGCCCTGGTCGTGGGCACTCGGCTGCGTGAGGTCGATGCCAAACGCCGTGGGCTGGTGCTGCCCGAGCAGGTCATTCATGTTGACTGGGACGAACGCTGGATCGGCCGAAATTACCCGACCATGCTGTCGCTGGTCGGCGACGTGCCGGCGATTGTCCACGAGCTGCGCAGCCGTCTGGAAGGCGAGCCGTACACCGGTCCTCGCCAGGAACGGGTTGCGGCCTGGCGGCAGCAGGCGGATGAGGCTACCGCCCGGCTCGAAGACGAGCTGGGCGTCATGCGCTATCTCAAAGCCATCCGCCAGGTCTTGGCCCGGGACAGCGCGCTGGTGATTGACAACACCCAACTCGCCTACTGGGCCGAGTATTTTTACCCGTCCTACCGACCAAACGGCCTGGTCGGCGCCAAGGGATCGGGACTCCTGGGCTTCAGCTTCCCGGCCGCAATCGGCGTCAAAGCCGCCTGCCCGGACACACCGGTCGCGGCCATCATTGGCGACGGCGGCTTTTTGTACACCGCCCAGGAGCTGGCCACCTGCGTGCGCCACCAGATCGGCTTTCCGCTGATTGTCGTGAATGATAACGCCTATGGCGTGATCGGCTACTTGCAGCGCAGCGCCTACCAGGAGGAGTATCAGGCCCGCCTGACCAACCCGGACTTTGTGGCCTTGGCCAATGCCTTTGGCGTGGCCGCCAGCCGGGTCGATTCGCCCGAGGGTCTGGCCGAGGCGCTCGAACAAGCACTCGACCGGGGCGACATGCACCTGATTGAGCTGCAAACGGCAATTGATGCCCCGCCGTTCGGGCGCTACTGAAATTGAGCACCAGAAGAAACGTCACGAGGAATCTACACATGTCACAGCGTCGCACAACGATTTGGGGTTGGGGCTACGAAGACGAACAGCCCACACCCGACCAGCAAAAATCCATTGCCAAGGCTCTGGCTACCAGTTTGGGCAAGACGGAGGTTGATCTGCGCCCCCTGCCCAGGGTCGAAGACCTGGAGCTGCGCCCACCGCGTATCGCGCCGCCGGCGTCCTTACAGGCCGTGTGTTCGACTACGACCTACGACCGCGCAGCCCACTCCTACGGCAAGGCCTGCCCGGATCTGTTGCGGGCCGTCCACGCCGAGTTTCCCAACCCGCCCGATGTCGTCGCCTTTCCCACAACCGAGCACGACGTGGTGTCGGTGCTCGACTGGTGTTATCAGACCGGAGCGGTGGCGATTCCGTTTGGCGGGGGGTCAAGCGCCGCCGGCGGGGTTGAGCCGCCGCCCGGCGATAGCTATCCGGCCAGCGTGTCGATTGACCTGCGCCACCTCAACAAGGTGCTGGAGATTGACACCAGCTCGCGCGCCGCCCGTATTCAGGCCGGCGTGTACGGACCGGCGCTTGAAGACCAGCTGCGGCCGCACGGCTATACCCTGCGCCACTATCCGCAGTCGTTCGAGTTCTCCAGCCTGGGCGGCTGGATTGCGACCCGCTCGGGCGGCCACTTCGCCACCCTGTACACCCATATTGACGACTTTGTCGAATCCCTGCGGGTGGTGACCCCCAGCGGTACGCTCGAGTCGCGCCGCCTGCCGGGTTCCGGAGCCGGGCCGAGCCCGGACCGGATGTTTATCGGCTCGGAGGGGATTCTGGGTGTTATCACCGAGGCATGGATGCGTCTGCAGGACCGTCCGGTCTACCGCGCCTCTGCGGGCGTACATTTTGAGCGCTTCGAGTCTGGCGTGGAGGCGGTCCGGGCGCTCAGCCAGGCCGGGCTCTACCCGGCCAACTGCCGGCTGCTGGACCCGGCCGAGGTCAAACGCAACAAGGTCAGCGACCGCTCGGGAGCGATGCTGATGCTCGGCTTTGAATCGGCCGACCACGGGCTGAAGACCTGGATTGAACGCGCCCTGGAGTGCTGCGCCGACCACGGCGGCACGACGCCCAACGGTGTGGTCATTCGCAGCGCCGGCGAGACCACCGGACGCGGCGGCTCGGTCGGCGACTGGCGTGACGCCTTTCTGCGCATGCCCTACCAGATGGGCACGATTGCGGCCATGGGAGCGATTTTCGATACGGTCGAGAGCGCGATTCCGTGGCAGGGTTTCGCCGAGTTTCACGCCGGGGTGACGGCCGATATCCAAAAAGCGCTCGACGAGGTGTGCGGCGGCGGCCTGCTGTCGTGCCGCTTCACCCACGTCTATCCCGACGGACCCGCCCCGTATTACACCTTCACCGGCATCGGCACCCACGCCGGCGCCATCCAGCAGTGGCAGGAGATCAAGACCGCCGCCGCCGACGCAGTGGTCAAATACGGCGGCACGGTGACCCACCACCATTCGGTCGGGCGCATCCATCGGCCCCAGTACGACCGCCAGCGCCCCGAGCTGTTTGCCACCGCCCTGCGCGCCGCCAAGCAGTCGTTCGACCCCAAGGGCCTGCTGAATCCCGGCGTGCTGATCGATCCCTAATGCGGTCAGGGGTGAATTCCGGCTGGTAAAGACAGAACCGTAAAGGAGAAATGATGAATGCAGAAGTATGAATGCTGAACGGTGTGTGTCTTCCGTTCCTCATTCAGCGTTCAGCATTCATCATTCAGATCATGCCCTCGCTCACCATCCGCCCCGCCACCCCCGCCGACGTGGATACCATCCTACACTTCATCAGGAGTCTGGCGGCCTTTGAGCGCGAGCCCGATGCGGTCAAGACGACGCCGGCCGACCTGCTGCGCGACGGTTTTGGTGAGCAGCCCAAATTTGAAACCCTGATTGCCGAACTGGACGGGGCGCCGGTCGGCTTCGCGCTGTTCTTCCACACCTACTCGACCTGGGAGGGCACGGCCGGCATCCATCTCGAAGACATCTTTGTCGAAGAGGCGGCGCGTCGGCACGGCGTCGGCAAACGGCTGATGCAGCGCCTGGCGGCCATCGCGGTCGAGCGGGGCTGTGCGCGCCTGGAACTTCAGGTCCTGGACTGGAACCCGGCTCGGGAGTTCTACCGGCGCCTCGGTCTGGAACACATGCAGGAGTGGCTGCTGTACCGGGTCAACGGACCAGCCCTGCGGACGCTGGCCGGCGATCAAGACCCGCAATGAGATCAAGCTGTCCAGCCTTCGCCGTAAGCGGTAGATCTGAAGCTCCATCCTCGTACGCCCAATCTCGACACTTTGGCCCTCATCAGACGTAGAAGGTTGAGTCGCCGAATCGAGGTCTAGGAAAGTCAGGGGTTTACAGGGCGAGGGCGGCGCGACCGAAGAATTTTAGGCAAAAGGGCCGGACGAGCCGAAGAACGTTCAGATGGAGTATGTGGACAGCCCTGTGAGTGATACTGTGCCCAGGTCAGGAGAGCAGTGCCGGATGTCCCCTCTCTTTACTCGTCTTCTCTTCGTCCTTTGCCTCGCGGTGGTCTGCGCCCGCCCGGCCGCAGCCCAGTCGTTGCTCGACCGCAGGTGGATGGCCGCTGCGTCCCCTGCCGCAGTGCAAGCGCTACTCGACCGGGGGGCGGACCTTGGGGCGCGGACTCGACACGGCGAGACGCCCCTGCATATGGCGGCGCGCTACAACCAGACCCCAGCCGTGACCGCCCTGCTGCTGGACCGGGGGACCGCTCTCCAGGCGCGAGCCCGAAACAACCAGACGCCCTTGCACGTGGCGGCGGCGTGGAACGCGAACCCGGCCGTGGCGGCACTGCTGCTGGACCGGAGGGCGGATCTTCAAGTGCGGGACCTGAGCGACCAGACGCCCCTGCATGTGGCGGCGCGCTACAACCAGACCCCAGCCGTGACCGCCCTGCTGCTGGACCGGGGGACCGCTCTCCAGGCGCGAGCCCGAAACAACCAGACGCCCTTGCACGTGGCGGCGGCGTGGAACGCGAACCCGGCCGTGGCGGCACTGCTGCTGGACCGGAGGGCGGATCTTCAAGTGCGGGACCTGAGCGACCAGACGCCCCTGCATGTGGCGGCGGCGCAGAACGCAAACCCGGCCGTGGCGGCACTGCTGCTGGACCGGGGGGCGGATCTCCAGGCGCAGATCATAAACGGCGAGACGCCCTTGCATGTAGCGGCGCGCTACAACCACACCCCGATTGTGACGGCGCTGCTGCTCGTCCGCGGGGCCGATGTCAACGCGCGCTATGCAGCAGCCATCGCTGCGGGGAGGCGGTACGAACTCATTAGTCCCCCTACGGCCAAGATCAACGGGCGACCCTACACGCTGGGCATGACCCCCTTGCACACGGCAGTGGAATCGCAGGCCCCCCCGGCCGTGGTTGCGCTGCTCCTTGCCCGCGGGGCTGATCCCCAGGCCCGGGACCTGGGCGGCCAGACGCCCTTGCATGTGGCGGCGGCGCAGAACCCCCCCTCGGCCGTACTCACCCTACTGCTCGCCCGGGGCGCCGATGCCTCCCTCCGCGACAACAAAGGTCGGTTGCCTGTTGATCTCGTCCCAGAGCACGGCCGGAATACGGCCCTGTACAGGCGGCTCCAGGCCGCGCGGTATTGAGACCAGCCGGCCCTTTCCGGTACGTTTGCGCCTGCCGAACCGGTTGACCGGCGGTCTGTTCAGATCGGCCCGAAATGGCTGTTCTCAGCGGCTGATAATTTTGATTTATGTCAATTGAGACGCACCCCGAGCCGCCAGTTCCAGGAGCGGCGAACTCATCCGCCTACGCGGAATCTCGCGCCAATAACGATGCTGTGTAGCCGCCTGTCATT
>JAAXHF010000569.1 GCA_012271025.1 Deltaproteobacteria bacterium
CCGCTGGTGAAGAATGACCGCGACAGGTCGCCGGGAGTGATCTGGGCAATCTTTTCGGCCAGCCGGATGGTGGGTTCGGTGGTGGTGCCCATGGGCATGTAGGTCAGCTTGAGCATCTGCTCGTAGGCTGCGTCGGCGACCTCCTTGCGGCCATAGCCGATGTTCTTGAGCCAGAGGCCGGACATGGCGTCGATGTAGGTATTGCCTCGGACGTCGGTGACCCTGACCCCCTCGCCCGACTCGAAGACGGCCGGCTCACCCTTTTCGGCCATGTCGCTGGGTTCTCGCAGATACACCCACAGGTGCTCGAGGGCGGAATCCTGGAGTTCTTTCAGAGTGGTGGCGCTGGTCATGCTGCCTCCGATGGCTGTTTGAATGAGGTAGGACGCTTGATGATTTTACCTGCTATGGGTGAAAAACAAAATTGCCCCGCCAAGCAGGGGCAAGGCAATCCGGGAGCAGAGTCGCCGCTGCGGCTAGTGCTATGGCGCCTCGCCCATTGGCTGGAAGATGCTGAACGCGGCTCCCTGGGGATCTCCCAGCGCGGCGAAGCGCCCGATGGGCGGCTGCCCCTCGAAGGGCACGATGTCGGTGGGCGGTACATAGACCGTGGCGCCCAGTGACTGGGCCTTGGTGACGGCCTCATCGGCGTTTTCCACGCCGAAGTACACCGACCAGTGGGGCGGAAACTCGCCCATCTCGGGGGTTATCTGCATCACTCCGGCTACCTCGGTCCCGCCGGCGTTGAGCATGTGGTACTGGTTCTGTTCCATAACCGGTCCGCGCTCAACGCCCAAAGCCGCGACATAGAACTCGAGGGCCGCGCTCTGGTCGGTGGTCAGCAACTCGTGCCAGAACATGGCTCCCGTCTCCTGCTTGATGCGGGCGCCGATGTGCATTTTCGGCTGCCAGACGGCAAAGAACGCGCCCTGGGGGTCCTGGCACATGGCCATGCGGCCGGCCTCGAAAACGTCCATGGGGCCGAACACCACAGCGCCGCCGTTACCGGTGACGGCCGCCATGGTGTTTTCGACGTTTTCGACCGTGAAATAGACGTTCCAATGCGGAGGAACGCCCTGGCTGCGCTCCTCTTCGCCTTGCTGGTAGATTGAGCAGGCGTACAGCCCCTGCACCTTCTGCATGTGGTAATACCAATTGGGGCCCATTTCGTTGGCTTCATCCTCCCAGCCGAAGAGGGCGCTGTAGAAAGAAAGCGCTCCGGCCTCATCGGTGGTGGACAGTTCGCACCAAGAGGGTGTCCCTGGCGCGTGTGACGTTACTTCGGGCATATTCGTTGGTTACTCCTCATCGTATTTGTTCGGTTTACTCTCTTCGCCAAGACCGGGATTGCCGGCCACAGTCTATGACTCCATTCGACACGCCGCAATTGACAACTGTCATGAGCCCGTGGCGTCATCGGCAAATTGTTATAGGGGTCTCGTCGGGAGACGACTCGGCAGTCTCAGGAAAGTCAGCCGGACTGCCCGGGCTCCCCTGCTCGGTAACCCTGCAACTGCTCCCGCAACCGGGTCAGTTCCTCCTCAGCCGCCTGCCGCGCCGCCCTTTCCTCCAGTAGCGCCGTCTCGGCCGCCCGACGCGCCGATGCCT
>JAAXHF010000484.1 GCA_012271025.1 Deltaproteobacteria bacterium
TCTTCATAGCCCGGCACCAGACAGTTCGCACCCCGCGCATACTCGGCGTTGACCGAGGTAAACTCGAATTCGCGATCCAGCTTACCGTGTTCGCTGCGCGACCAGGCGACCATCGGCATCACGTAATCGTCGGTCCCCGGCCGCCACAGCATGTTCCAGATGACCTTGACCGCAATCTGCGGGTCATCCGGGGCGATGTCGGGAAACGGAAACCCACCGCCCTTGAAATCGATCAGCACGCCCTGCTCATCCAGAAAGTAGCCGGGCACGACGTTTTGGCCCCACTCGGGCGGCGGCGGATACTCGCCCGTTGCGGCAATCTGCATCTCCATGTCATCAAAGAAGTAGTATTCCCAGGCCGACTGGGGGATGAACGGTTCGAGGGCTTGACGGTCGTGCAGGCCCAGGGTTTGACCGGGCTCGAGTGTCGGCGGGGCTTCCCGGTAGTGTTCGAGCCAGTTCACCATCGCTTGATAGCTCTGGTCTTCGGCGGCCCGGGTCAGATTGGGGGCAGCCCACGCGCCGGCCAGGATGAGGGCGGCAAACAGACCTACCAGCGGCGTGACGGGACGACAGCGTCTTCGTATTGTGCACATGCGTTCCTCCTTGCAGAACAGCCGGGACTGGCCGGCAACATAGCAAGCCGACGGGAGAAAGCATAGGCCGGTTTGAGAGGCGGCAATCGGCCCGGCCCAGGCTCAGGCCAGCCCCAGGGCGTGGAGTGTGTGGGCGGGCAGCGTGCCGTCCGGCCGCCAGCCGCGGGCCTGATAATAGCTCTGAATCATGCCGCGCAGCTCCTCTGGAGTCAGCCCTACACCGGCGGCCGCCCCGTCCGGCAGGGTCTCGCTCAGCAGGCGGGGCGGCAGCCAGTCGTCCTGCAACTGCCAGCCTTCACGGATGTTGAAGCGCTTTTTCAGCGTATTGATACGCTCCCCAACCCGACGCAGGTCCTGGTCGGACACCGACCAGCCGGTGACAGCGTTGAGCAGCGTCGCTGCCTCGGGGTAGAAGTCGCTGAAGCATTTGCGCAGAAACTTGCACACGATCAGCGAGTCCAGGACTGCGGCAAAATCCTCGGCCGCAGCCACCAGCCCCCCCCGCTTATCATCGACCCGCAAGCGGTCGACCTGCCCGGAAAAATCCGCCTCATACGCCCCGGACCGGTTATGGCACGCCCCACGCGGACTCACCGCCAGTCCCAGGGCCATGGTCTTGAGGCTGCGCGGCTCATAGCCGGGCAGCTCCATACCCTTGACCTGCATGGCCCAGCGCGCGGCTTCCGGCCCCAACTGTTGGGCGGCGCGCTTCGAGCCTTCGGCCAGTAGCTCTCCCAGCTCCCGGCGTTCCCCAATGGCCGCAATCGTCGCCAATAGAGCCTCGGACCGGCCAAAGCCCAGGCCGGCCGCTCGGGCCTGGGCAAACAGGCCTCTCTCGGCACACTCCATGGCCCAGGCAATTGTGCCGCCGGTACTGATCGTATCCAAACCGTAGTGGTCACACAGGCCGGCCGCTTGCAGCACCACGTCGGGGTCTTCAATGCCGCACAGCGGACCGAGCGCAAACAGCGTTTCATACTCGAGGCGCTGCTCCGCACCGTTCAGGGCCGTAAACAAACGCTCGCACCGAATCGTACACGACGCGCAGCCATGAGCCCGGCTGAAGGTATTGGCCAACAGCTGCTCACCGCTCAGGGCCTCGGCCTGGGCAAAGCTGGACTGCCGGAAATTCCGGGTCGGCAGGCTGCCCAGGCGGTTGAAAACCGACAGGTTGGCCACCGTGCCGATCTCCCGGTATTTGGCGGTCAGCGGACCGAGGCTGTGCCGGCGCAGGGCCGTGGCCAGCGTCTCAACCCCGGCCGGGTCGGCCACCGCGGTTTTGCGCTGTCCGCGCAGGGCAATCGCCTTGAGATTTTTGGCCCCCATCACGGCCCCCACCCCACCCCGGCCGGCATGCCGGCCCTCATTGCTGATGGTGGCGAAGCGGACGCGATTCTCTCCGGCCGGACCGATCGCGGCCACCCGCGCCTCGGCAGGCTGGAGCGCCTCACGCAGGCTGGTCTGCGTCTCCCAGGCACTCTTGCCCCACAGCCCGGTCGCCTCGCGGATCTCGACCCGCTCGTCCCGAATCCAGACCCAGACCGGCGTCTGAGCCCGACCGCTCACGATCAGCGCGTCCACGCCCAGGCGTTTCAACTCCAGGGCAAAAAAGCTCGACGACAGCGAGTCGGCAATCCCTCCGGTCAGCGGCGACTTGGTCACCACCGCCAGCTTGGCCGTGGTCGTCAGCCCGGTGCCGACCAGCGGCGCGCTGACAAAGATCAGCGGATTCTCGGCCGCAAGCGGCTCGACCCCCGGCGGCGCGTAGTCGTACAGCAGGCTCGTACCGAGCCCGATGCCACCCAGAAAGGCTTGCAGACGCGATTCTTCCAGCGCGTGCCAGCCCGCGGTCCCGCGCGACAGATCAATATGCACCAGGCGGCCGTGGAATCCGTACATACCACCCTCATAGAAAATCGACGGACAAAAGGAAAGGATAGAGGAACGATGTCTTATCTTTGACCTTTGCCTTTTGCCATTTGACCTTTGACTTTTCCCCCTCTTTCTCAGCCGCCCGCGTCGCTCGACACGATCAGCACGCTATCCCCCTCGCGGACCGGCGTCCGCATGTCCGTGATGAAGGCCTCGCCGTTCACATTACACGCAAAGCCCCGGCCCAGTCGTCGGGCGTCCTGGCTCAGCACCGACCCGCGCAGGGCCGGTAGGCGGTCGGCCAAGGCGGCCAGCACGGAGGCCAGGTCGGCCCCGGACGGGAGGCTCAGCGACACCGAACCGGTCTTGGCCCTGAGTCGGGCGACTCCAAACAGCTCAACCGTACACCTCACACGGTGATGCAGGCTCGGCCACAGTTCCAGGGCAGCCTGATAGTCTTCAGGACTGTTCAGATTGCGAAAGCTGTGGCCCTGGGGATCGAGCTGGCGGATTTCCTGGGGATCAACCCGCCTGGTCCGAACCGTGTCGTACAGGGCAACCGGTCGCAGCTGGCCGCGCGCAAGCTGGGCTTGCAGCCGGGGAAGCAGGCTGCGCCGGTAGACGGCGTGCAGGGGTTGCAAGCGCTCCTGCCATACCGGAACCACAACATCGGAGTCGGCGCTGAGCGACACCAGCCACGCCACCAGATCCAGATTCAGAAACGGAGCGTCGCATGAGGTGACGAAACAGACCTCTCGACGGGCGGCCCGCAAGCCGTAAGAGATCCCCCCGACCGGTCCCTGATAGGCAACCGTGTCGTGGACCAGCGTCACCGGAAGCTGCGGCAGATCTTGTCCCGGGGCGGCCACCACCACGATATCCGCAAAGCGGGTGGCCAGGCTGCGGACCGTATGGACGATCAGCGGCTCCCCGCCAAACGGCAACAGGGCCTTGGGCCGGCCCATGCGGGAGCTTTTGCCCCCGGCCAGAATCAACGCCGAGGCGTCCAGCCGTGGTGCCTGGTCGTTCATGTTGCTGGCTCCGGGGTCTGGGCCGACTCGACCGGGCTGACGAGCGCCCGGAGCGAGAACGGAAGCAGGCTGTTGACCAGGCTCAAGACCAGCAGGTACAGGCCCATCTCGGTCTGCAAGCGCAGCGGCGAGAACAGCCACGCCAGCGCCGTTCCCAGGCTGACCGTGGCCAGCGCGACCAAGGCATAGTCCAGCCCGTCCCAGCCTTCCGAAGCCGGGCCGGTCCCGGCCCGAATGGCCAGGCTGGCCGGCAGTACAACCGTGCCCATAGCGGCCAGGATAACCGGCAGGGTATGGATGTTGAGGTCAATAGTGGCCGCCCACAGCACGATCAGCATCACCGCCTGCGACAAGCCGACGGCCAGACTGAGCAGACCGGCCGCGCGCAGACTGCCCAGGCCGAGTAAGCCGCCGCAAAACGCCAGGCCGAGCAGCCCGGCGAACAGCAACCAGTAGGCCTGGGCCACCCCGGCATGGATGGCGGCCACCACCCCGAGCAGGCCGCCGCCGAAACGGAACTCGACCGGGATGCCCGTATTCGGCCCCTCAAAGGACCGGATGCGGGCCAGGCTGCGCTTCACCAGCCCCGGAGAATAGTCCCGATAAAAGAGTGTCACTGCCGTGGTCCGGAAGTCAGTCGACAGAAAACGCTCGACCTCGCTCGGCGTGGTTGCCCCGGCCACGATGCGAAAGATGATCTGGCCGGTCGAGCTGATATCGTCGGGCAGCATCGCCCACTTGGGGATGTTTTCGTGGAACATGCGGGTGATCGCCTTCACAAAACCGGGCACGGCCACCGCTCCGCCGAACTGACGGTCGGCGGCCATATGGAGCCGAAAGGCCTCCAGGACTTGCAGGGCACCCAGATCGCGAAAACCGGCCTCACCCGGCGTGTGGGCGACCACGATCAGCTGATTGACCCCGATGAAATCGCGGTTGAGCAGCTCGAAGGCGCGGCTGTAGGGATGGGCGGTCGGGAAAAGCCGGCTGCCCAGCATCGACCGCCCGGCCTGGAGTTGCAGGGTGGCCAGCAGACCGAAAAAGCCGAGCGCGATGCAGCCCGTGCGGATCAGCACCCGGGTCTGGCCGCTGCCGCGCAGGCGCGGCGTCACACGGGCAATCAGCGGCAGCTGTGCGGAACCGGGCAGGCCGGGCCGAAAGCCGGCCGACCAGGCCGGCAGGACCAGCCATACCGACACCAGCAGGCCGACCAGCCAGCCCAGACCCAGCAGACCAAAGGTCTGAACGGCAGAAACGTCCGAGCCCCATACCAGCAGTCCCAGCGCCAGCCCGTCTATGACCAGGGCCGAACTGCACGGACGCCACAGCGCGCGGGCCGTGCGGACAACCGCCTCGGGCTGCTCATGGCTCGTCTGCCGCTCGCTCGTCACCCGGCCGGTCCAGCCCAGCACCAGGCACAGGCCGCGGACGGCCAGCGGGAACAGCATCAGCCAGGCCAGCGGTTCGAGCGAGCGTCCGGTCAGACCCAGCAGGCCGAAGGCGCACGCCGCAGCCAGACCTGAGACGACCAGCACGCCGCCCAGCGTGTGCACCACCCCGGGCAGGATGCCGCATACCCCGGCCAGCAGGAGCGCAACCAGGACGCTGAGTACCAGCACCAGCAGCACGCGCGGCCCCGCCTCGACCAACCAGCCGGCCAGGACGATATTGCCGGCAAAGGCGACCTCGGTGTTGGCGTCCTGCTCCTGCGCGGCCAAGCGCCGCAGCCGACTGAACACGTCTCGGGCATTCACCTCGGCGTCCCAGAAACCGGCCCGGATCAAGGCGGTTTTATTATCCTCCGACACGTAGACGCCGCGGATACCCAGGTTGGTGTACACCGCGTTCTTGATCTGGGCCAGTTCCTGCGGGCTCTGGGGCTGGGTGGGGTTGCGGACGACCGGCAGAATGTTGATCATGCCGTCCCGGATTTTGATGTCGTTGAGGCGACTATGGGTGAGCGATACGACCGCGTGCGGATTCACCCCCTTGGTCTCGAGCAGGCCGACCGTCAGACGATGAATCTTGCCCAGCGTCTCGCTATTGTACAGGTCTCCGTCTCTGACCGAGACGAGCACGACCACGGCATTGGTCATCTGCAACATTTCGGGGAAGTCCTGATACAGCCGGATATGAGGGTGCCCGGCGGGGTAATAGTCGGTCATGCCTACGCGCAGACTGAGCTGCCGGGCGGCGGACACGCCGCAGACCAGCACCGCCCCACCGACCAGGACGGCCAGCCACCGCCGGCGCAGCAGCAACCGACACCAGCGCTCTGCCCATCCGTATTCCGACATGCATCCCCTCCTGAAAAAACGTGCCGAGTATAGCACGGGTGCGCTCCCAGGGGCGAGAGACACCGTATTCTACCAGTCCTCCGATACCCGCCAGTCGGATATTTTGACTCACCAGTTAAAAATTCAGACCAGCCTGTTGACAATTCTTTCTTGGGTAGTCTAAGAGAGGGGCACTCCGGGGGCGCCGCATGGGCTGCCCCTGGGTGTCGCATAAGGGGAGGGATTCAGTCCATGACGAGGAATGCTTCTGCACTCCGACAGCTCCTGGGAGTCGCCCTGGCGGTGGCTCTGCTTGGCGGCTCTCCGCGAGCCCTCGGCGCCCAACCGGTTGACCGTATCCGCGACCATATCTATGCCACCTTTCTGCTGAACACCGAAAAAGCCTGGGCGGTCGGCAGCTTTGGCTCCATCTATCACAGCGCCGACGGCGGCCGGCAGTGGGAAAGGCAGGACAGCGGCTACATCGATCCTCTGTACGGGGTCAGTTTTATCAGCGAGCAGGAGGGCTGGATTTCGGGCAAGTCGGGCCTCATCCTCCACACCACCGACGGCGGGAACACCTGGCAGCGCCAGACCACCGGCACAACCCACCATCTGTTCAACCTCGCCTTTGTGGACGCCCAGCGCGGCATTGCGGTCGGCGACTACGGCATCGTCTTGCAGACCACAGACGGCGGACAGAGCTGGACCGACCGCTCCCTGGGCGAGGATGTGTTTCTGTATGGAGTCAGTATACATCCCTCGGGCAAAGTCTGGGTCGCCGGCGAAATGGGCGTTATCCTGGTCAGCGAAGACAGCGGGACGACCTGGACCAGGAGAGAAACCGGCGCCGAGAGTTCGCTCCTGGGCGTGGGGTTTGTTGACGAAAACAGGGTCTGCGCCGTCGGCATGGACGGCACAATCGTCCAGAGCAGCGATAGCGGCCAGACCTGGCAGCGCTACGAGAGCCCGGTCCAGACCGCGCTGTACAACCTGGCCCTCAACGGCCAGATCGGCTGGGCGGTCGGCGATGAGGGGGTCATTCTGCACTCGACCGACGGCGGCCAGAACTGGAAGTTGTTTGAGGCGCCCGAGGAACTGGCCCTGTACTGGATGATGGGTCTGTCGCTCAGCCCGTCCGATTCCAAAGGCATTATTGCCGGCTCAAACGGCCTGGTGCTGCACATCGACGGCAAGAGCATCGACTACGGCAGGCGGTTCACCCGCTAAAAACGGACGGGCTCGTCGGTTCCGTTTCGTGCTCCAAGGAGGGTCTTATGCTCCCGCGCAGCTGGATGGAAGCATACATTAATTTTCTCCTCAAATTTCGCTGGTATGTCCTGGTCGTCCTGACGCTGGCCACCCTGTTTCTGGGCTTCCATGTGGCCAAGATGCAGGTCCAGCCCAACTTCTTTGATTTCTACCCGCCGACCCACGAGTACATCCAGCTGTACCAGGAGTACCGGCGGATGTTTGGCACGGCCAACATCCTGAGCGTCGTCATTGAGGCCAACGAGGGCGATATTTTCAACGTCCACTCGATCAACCAGATCGATAAGGCGACCCGCTATGTGCTGGAAACCGCAGGCGTCAACCCGTATCAGATCCTGTCGCTGACCCACCCCAAGATGCGCAACATCCAGATCAGCGGCGCCGCCATTACCGCCTACCCCATCATGTATCCGGCGCCGCCGCAGACGGCCGATGATGTCAAGCCGATCAAAAAGGCGGTGTATACCAACGAGGGCGTGCACCGCTTCTACGTGGCCGAGGACAACACCTCGGCCCTGATTACGGCCGGCTTCTGGGAAGAAGGCATTGACTTCGAGAACCTCTTCAGCCGGATGGAGACCCTCAAGGCCGAACTCGAGGCCGACGGCCAGCACCGGGTGTACGTCACCGGCTTCCCCATGCTGTACGCCTGGGTGTTCAGCTACAAAAACGCCATCCTGTTCGTCATCGGGCTGACCACGGCCGTTATCCTGGGCATGCTGTGGTTCTACTTCCGAACCTTTACCGGGGTATGGGTGCCGCTGTTTTCGGGCCTGCTGAGTTCGGTCTGGGCTCTGGGCTTTGCCGGCTATTTCGGCTTCAACATCGATCCCCTGGTGCTGGTCGTGCTGGTCCTGATCACCGCCCGGGCGCTGTCCCACTCGGTGCAGTCGATGGAGCGCTACCACGAAGAGTACCGCCGTCTGCAAGACAAAAACGAGGCCATTCTGTCGTCCTACCTGAGCCTGTTCAGCCCGGCGCTGGTGTCGATCGCCTCGGACGGCCTGGCTATTCTGACCCTGGCCGTGGCCCATATTCCGCTCATCCAGAAGCTGGCCTATGTGTCGAGCTTCTGGATTTTCACCATCTCCATCAGCGTCGTCACCCTGCACCCGATCATCCTGTACTTTATTCCTCCCCCGCCCAACGATCCCAAATCGGGCCACCGCTTTTCGGACAAGCTGTATACTACGATCAACCGCTTCATGGTCAAGATCAGCTATGGCGGCTATCGCTGGGGGGTGATCGGCTCGTTTTCGGTCGCCCTGCTGGGCGGCATGTTCTACGCCCAGTTCCTCAAAATCGGTGACGTGTCCATCGGCAAAGCGCTGCTGTACGACACCCACGAGTACAATGTGTCGTACGACAAGGTGAACGACCAGTTCGTGGGCGCCTCGCGCCTGATCGTGATTGCCGAAGGCCAGCGCGAGGGCGTGATCAAAGACCCCGAGGCGCTGCTGACCCTGGAAAAATTCCAGCGCTACATGCAGGAACAGGAGATGGTCGGCGGCAGCATCAGCATCACCACCTGGGCGCGGCGGCTGTACCAGCTGTTCCAGCTCGGCATCCCCAAGTGGGCGATCATTCCCAACAACCCGCGTGACGTGGGCAACATCTTCTACCAGTTCCTGAACACGGTCGGCTCGGACGACCTCGACCGCTTTATCGACAAGACCTCGACCAACGCCACGGTCACGATTTATTACAAGGACTACAACCACGCCACGGTCACCGGCTCGATCGCCATGGCCGAGGAGTTCATCTACAACAACCCGGTCGAAGACCTGAATTTCCGGCTGGCCGGCGGCCTGCTGGGGGTGTTGGCGGCCATCAACGACGAGGTCGAGTGGTCGTACAAGTGGAATCTGATCCTGGTCATGGTCACCGTGTTTACCCTCAGCATGCTGACCTACGCCTCGGTGGTTGGCGCCCTGATTGTGATGATTCCCTCGATTGTGGCCCAGCCGCTGTCCGAGGGCCTGATGTACGCCATGGGCATTGACGCCAACATCAACTCGCTGCCGGTCGCCGCAGTCGGCATCGGCATCGGCATTGACTACGGCTACTACGTGTTGTCGCGGATCGTCGAGGAGTATCAGAAGTTCGGCGACCACGACCGGGCCATCGAAGAGGCGCTGATGACGACCGGGCGGGCGATCATGTTCACCGGCACGACGCTGACCGTGAGCGTGATCTTCTGGATCTTTTTTCCCATGAAGTTCCAGTCGGAAATGGCCGTGCTGCTGACCCTGCTGCTGTTCTTCCACGTGGTCGGCGCGCTGGCCTTTATTCCCGGTACGGTCTCGCTGCTCAAGCCGCGCTTTCCGCTGCCCAACAAGGTCATGCTGGTCATTCTGGCCTGTATCGGCATTCCGTCGGCCGTCCTGGTCTACACCGACTATGCCGACCTGCTGAGTTTGGGCATCCTGGCCTTGGTCGTGGCCATTGGTGAGCACATGTGGTCAACGCGCCACAATATCGGCATGGAGCTGCGAGCCTAGGAAAAAACTTGACAAGTCATTTGTCGTGGGTGTATGGAGGCTGCGGCAGCGGAGGGGGTCTTGCTGCTGACTGCCTGGAGGTTACACCTGGACAGTAGACTTGCCTAACACAAGGAGGGTTTCTTATGAGGGGGTATAGGCAGGGATTGAGGCGACTGTTAGCCGCAGGGATTGTCTTACTCTTATCGGCCCCGAGCGCCTGGGGCTACTTCTTCGACGAGCGCCGGGAGATGAGCCTGTCCGGCCAGGCCTATACCCGGGCCACCATCCAGACCGGCAAGGGCGACGAGATCGGGACCGGGAAAGGCTTGTGGAAACGCGGCAATGTGGTCCAGCACCGCAACTACCTGACCTTGGAGTGGCGGCATAACCTGAACCGCCTGTCGCGTGAGTTCCCGACCCTGGGAACCCTGTTCCGGTACGTGAACCTCGACGCCTTTGACTACTACCTCAACGTGCGTGAGGAGTTTGAGGGCATCTGGGAATACGGCGGCGCGTCGGCCCGTCGGCAGCTCGATGGCGGCGGCGGTACCGAGTTCTGGGACAAGTACTACGGCCGGCGGATGGACGCCCAGGGGAATCACTTCGTCGAAAAATATCCCGGCGAATTGACCCGCTACAAAGAATTCGGCTATGTCAGCAGCCAGAACTTTCTGGAGAAGAAGGTCCAGCAGCTGCGCCTGTTCGAGTGGTATTTCAATATCACCAAGGGACCGCTGTTCTTACGGGTTGGGCGCCAGAACCTGTCCTGGGGTGAAGCCGACGCCTTCCGGCTGCTTGACCAGATCAACCCGCTCGACAACGGCTTTGGCGGTTTCACCACCCCGCTCGACGAACGGCGCATCCCACTGTTCATGGTCCGGGCGCAGTGGAACTTTGGCCGGGTCGGGCCGATTCAGGACTTGACCCTGGAAGGCTTTGTCGCCCCCGACCATCGGACGGCCGCGGTTCCCGCCCTGCACCAGGGCAGTATGTGGAGCGTGCGGACCAACACCTCGCCGGTCAGCGTCCATCGCATGCCGTGCGGCGGGCCGATCTACGGTCAAGCCCTCAAGAAAGCCGGCAACCTGGGCTTCATGAGCAACGGCAATCAGTTCAACTGCTCGACCCGCGCGCGGGGACCGTCGAGCAGCATAGCCGACAGCCGCGGCGGGGGACGGATCATCGGTACGATCCGTGACTTTACTTTCTCGCTGGCCCACTACTACACCTGGTCGGACAGTATCCTGAGCGATGCGACGATCGGCTCTCCGACCCCCATGCATCTGGCCTACGACACGGTGCCAAGTTTCTTCACCGCTCTGACCGGGATGGAGGCCACCCCGGAGAACAACCCCTGGGGACCGAACGATCCGTGTAATCGGGGCGGCCCGGGCGGCCTGTTCGGCGGAGTCCCCTGCACAATCGAGCGAAACCTGCCCGTTCCCATCCATGCCAAACGGGTGCAGATCACCGGCGGCAGCCTGTCCTTTCCGTTGAACGCCCTGACCAGCATGTTTGTGGACAGCAGCAGCCCGCTGTTCTACCTGTACACCACCATCCGGGCTGAGTTCACCTACACCCGCAACAACCTGATGCGCGAACAGTTTGGAGGCGGTAGTGAATCCTTGGTCAACCTACAGCGTTTCATGACCCGGCCCCTACACCACGCGGGCGTGACCGGTGGGCCGTTCTACGACCCGCGCTATCTGGCCGACGGCGTTTCGGCCGGTGAGGGAAACTGCGACGATCACATGGGCTGGGGTCCCAACGGCATCCGAGGCTGCCGCAGCGGCCACCACTCGAGCCGAGACCAGTGGGCCTTCGTGCTCGGCATCGACCACATTCAGTGGATTCGGTTCCTGAACAAGAGCAACAGCTTTGTGTTCTCGGGCCAGTACTTCCACCGTCACACCAACAACGTCAAGCGCTACAAAAAAGGTGTCCCGGTCGGGCGGGACAACGATACCCACTCCATCGGTGTGACCAAGCGAGCGGCCGCCCCGACCGGAGGAGAAGCCTCGGACCGTCTCGGTGGAATCGGCAACCGGACCGCCGCGTGCGCGAATATGGATGGCTCGACCGCCCCACCGTGCGATTTCAAGCGGCTGGTGCAGATGCAATCCACCGCGCAGATGTTCACCCTGGCGATCACGACCAGCTACAACGCCGGAAACGTCCGGCCCCGCTTTGTCGTCTTCTACGACATGGCCGGCGCCTACCTGTTGCAGCCGGGTATCGACTGGTGGTTCTACGATCCGTTCCGGCTCAGCATCCGCTACAACTTCATTGACGGCAAATACACCGGAATCGGCTACTTCAAATTCAAGGACAGCATCTGGTTCGAGTTGCAGTACCTGCTGTACTGATCGAACCGACAGCTGGCACTACGCCCGTGGGCCTCTCCACCCACGGGCAGTTCTGACGCGGGCGGCGGATGCGCCGCCCGTGTTGTTTTTGGCGCTGTCTTCTTCGGCTGAGGACTGCCCATACTTCCTTCCTTAACTCAGCATTGAGTACGCCATTATTATGCTTGCAGACATAATGCTGCCATGCATAATAATATCTGAATGAATTTTCTTGATCGGAACGACGAGATGAGGCGTCTCGATAGGGCGCTGGCACGACCGGGGGCATTCGCCGTCATCTGGGGACGCCGTCGTGTAGGGAAGTCGCGCTTGCTCATTGAGTGGTCGCATCGTCACAAGGGTCTGTACACGGTTGCCGAACAATCTGCCCCTTCGATGCAACGGCGTTACCTTGCGACAGCGGTCGCTGAACGATTCCCTGGTTTTGCCGATGTCGACTATCCGGACTGGCGCTCCTTTTTCCTGCGACTTTCCGCACAAGCTGACCAAGCCGGCTGGCAGGGTCCCTTCGTGCTAGATGAGCTCCCCTATCTGATCAGTGCAGACCCAAGCGTGGTTGGCGTGCTGCAGAACTGGCTGGACCGCGCCGGGCGGCGTTTACATGTCGTTGTCAGCGGGTCGAGCCAACGCATGATGCACAGCGCCATACTCGGCTCCGATGCACCGCTGTACGGCCGCGCTGTCGAAGCTTTTGCCGTGCGTCCCCTGAGGCCGGGCTATCTCGCCGATGCGTTCACCATAGACGAGTGGCGCTATCTGGTTTCCGTCCATGCGCTTTGGGGCGGCATGCCTCGGTACTGGGAACTCGCCCAACCCTTCGGACGCGATCTTGACACCGCAGTGGACGAACTCGTTCTTGATCGGTCTGGACCATTGCACGATGAGCCAGATCGCCTGCTGCTCGAAGAAACTCCACCAGCCATGGCACTGCGTCCAGTGTTGGACGCTATTGGCGCAGGGGCTCATCGAGTCATCAAGATTGGTGGCCGTCTCGGCAGACCTGCCTCCAGCTTATCGCGGCCGCTATCGTCGCTCATCGAAATGGGCTTTGTCCGTCGGGAGATTCCCTTTGGGGACAGTCCACGCTCAGGCAAGCGCAGTCTGTATCAGATCGCTGACCCGTTTCTGCGCTTGTGGTTCCGAGTTGTCGCACCGCACCGAGCAGTCTTGGCGGAAGCGCCGCGCGAGACGCGCTTGCACTATTGGCGCCGATACCGAGCGAACCTGGAAGCCTACGCCTGGGAGGAACTGTGTCGTATGGCTGTCCCCATGCTCCACCACTGCGACATACCACTCGCTCGATTCGGTCCCTTTGAACCCGCGCAACGCTACTGGCACGGCAACGCACCCGAGTTCGACGCCGTTGCGCATTCAGTCGACGGCCAGCGCCTCCTTGTCGGTGAGGTGAAGTGGTCGGCAAAGCCTGGCAAGGTATTGGATAGACTGTCGCCAGCGTCCGCCAGGACTCTTCCCGGTGCGGCCGACGCTGAGATCGTTCGTGTCCTCTTCATTCCAGAAGCGAAGCTCGATACCGCAGCAGCGGCTGATATCAAGCTTGTGGACGCGCACGCGGTT
This sequence comes from Deltaproteobacteria bacterium, assembly GCA_012271025.1. The sequence goes on from JAAXHF010000484.1 coordinate 13,472, forward strand.
ATGCGAGCACTTCGGTGAACAGACGATTCCCCCAGAAACTTTGCGCAGGGGCGATACATCCGTCACCCAGGTCGCTTTTGGAACCGTCCTTCAGGAATAATCACGCCGTTTGAGAGGTTATGCCCGTATGAGTATGATTAGCGTCGAAAACGTGACCAAGCGCTTCGGCCCCATCCTGGCCGTTGACAATGTCTCCTTTGAGGTCTCCCGCGGCGAGGTAATCGGTTTCCTAGGTCCGAACGGGGCCGGGAAAAGTACCACCATGCGCATTCTGGCCGGCTTCTTCCCGCCCACCTCGGGGCGGGCCAGCATTGGCGACCACGATGTCGTCAGCCACACCCACCAGGTCAAAGAACTGGTCGGCTATTTCCCCGAACGGGTGTCGGTATATCCCGACTTGCCGGTTCAGAGCTTTTTGAATTTTGTGGCCGAGGCAAAAGATGTCCCCCGGTCTGAACGCAAAAGCGCGGTCGGCGCCGTCATTGAATCCTGCGGCTTGCGAGAGGTCAGCGGTCGTGTCATCGGCCACCTGTCCAAGGGCTACCGCCAGCGGGTCGGCATTGCCCAGGCGCTGATGCACAAGCCCCAGGTCCTGATCCTCGACGAGCCGACGATCGGTCTCGATCCGGCCCAGGTGGTGGAGATTCGCAGGTTGATCCGCGACCTGGGCTCGGAGCGCACGGTCATTCTCTCGACCCATATCCTGTCTGAGGTCAGCTCGGTGTGTGATCGGGTCATCATTATCAACCGTGGCCGTATTCTGGCCTCGGAATCTCTGGACACCCTGCGCAGCCAGCTGGGCCGCAACCGTCAGCTTCGGGTCGAGGTGAGCGGCGCCCAGGCCCAGTCTGTTCCGGACGTGCTGGCTCGTCTGCCCGGCGTGGTGCAGGTGCGGGCCGACCAGGACGACGAACCCGCCCAGGCCAACGGACACGGCTGCTGGATCGTTGAATACCAGGGCGAGGAGGTGCGGGCCGAGATCAGCCGTGCGGTCCTCGAGCAGGGCTGCGGTTTGCTGGAACTTCGCTCTCTGGAGCCGACCCTGGAAGATATGTACTTGCAGCTGATCCGGCAGGCCCAGGAAGAACAGCAGTAGGGGCACGCCCATCCGACTGAGCGGAACGATGAAATTCTGGTGCGTTTTCAAAAAAGAGCTGCAACTGTACTACGGCTCATTCATCGCCTACGCCCTGTCCATGGCCTTTCTGGTCCTGGCCGGGTATTTTTTCTACACCGATATGATCTTTTACGATCTGTTCGGTGACTTCATGGATATCACCACCTCGCTGTGGTTCTACTATTTTCAGGACGTACGCTTTTTCAGCCTGCTCATCCTGCCCCTGCTGACCATGCGCCTGTTTGCCGAGGAGAAAAAGCTGGGGACGATCGAGCTGCTGTGGACCTATCCGCTCAAGGACTCCCACATCATTCTGGGCAAGTTCCTGGCCAGCTTTTTCGTGTTTTTCCTGATGGTCGCCGCCACCCTGTTCTACCCCCTGCTGCTATCAACGATCCACGCCTTTGCCTGGGGACCACCCCTGGCCGGCTATCTCGGCATCCTGCTGTTGGGCGCGGCCTTTATCGCCTGCGGCACGTTTATTTCGTCGCTGACCGAGAATCAGCTGGTCAGCGCTATGTCGACCTATGCGGTGCTGGTCTCGTGGTGGTTTCTGACCTGGAATGAGGAGGCGGTCGGGGATGAGCTGCTGGGGATTTCGCTATTTGACCGCTTTGAGTCGTTTGCCAAGGGCGTGATTAACACCAAGGATGTCTTCTTCTTTGTCATTGTCACCCTGATGTTTCTGTATCTCACCCTACGATCCACGGAGTCGAGGAAATGGCGCGGGACACGTTAGAAGATGGGGCCGCACCGGACCCCGGAACCGGTCTGTGGCCGGGCGCGGAAACGGTGCGGCGTGGCTGTTTGCTGGGGCTTGAGGTCGCCTTTGTACTGGTGATCGTCTTTTCGCTGGGCAGCCTGCTCGGCCGCTGGAACGCCCGCTTTGATCTCACCCCAACCCAGAAATACAGCTTGGCGCCCATCACCGTGCAAACCCTGGAGGGCATCACCTTTCCCATCCAGGCCAGCGTCTTCTACCGCCGTGGCGACCGCGAAAAGCACGACGAGCTGCTCAGCCTGATGCACCACGAAAACGCGCTGTTCCAGTACCGGCTGTACGACCTGGATCGCGCCCCGGGTCTGGCTCAGCGCTATGGGGTCACGGCCTACGGGACGGTTGTTCTGGAGTCGGCCGACAATCGGGTCACCCTGCCGATGGTGGATGAGGAACGCATGCTGAACGCGCTGCTGCGCGTCTCGCAGACTCAGAAGATCGTCTATTTCCTGGTCGGTCATGGCGAGAATAATCCGGGCGACGGCCAGGAACGCAACGGCTACGGGGTGGTCCGGCAGGTCCTGGAAACCGAAAACTACCAGGTCCGTCCCCTGGCCCTGCTGCGGACGCAACAGGTGCCCGCAGACGCCGACCTCGTCATTGTCAGCGGACCCAAGGACGACCTGGCGCCGGCCGAGCTGACGGCGCTGACCAGCTATCTCGAAGCCGACGGTAACGCCTTGCTGATGCTCGACCCCTTCACCGTACCCCGCCTGTCGGCCTACCTGGCGCGGTTCGGACTGCACCTGGCCGACGACGTGGTGATTGACGAAGAGCGCGGCGTGGCCGGCGGAGAGCCGCTGATGCCGATTATCTCGGATTTTGCCGAAGACGTGTTTCCCCGCCGTTTGAGCGGCTCGCCGATTCTGCCCTACACCCGCCCAGTCCGTGTTCAGGATGGCCAAGCCACGCCGTTTGCCTTCTCCAGCAAGGATAGCTGGGCGCTGAAGAGCAGGGCTCGGGCCGAACAGGAGGGGCTGCACTTCAAAGAGGGCGAGGACGAACGCGGCCCCATCCCGGTCGCGGCGGTCGCCAGGGTCGGCGCCGAGCAGTCGGGCAAACTGGTCGTGCTGGGCGACTCGGACTTCGTCAATAATTTCTACGTCCGTATTCCCGGTAATGTTGACTTCTTCATGAATACGGTCGGCTGGATGCTGGATCGCCAACAGCTGATCAGCATGGGCCGCAACCCGGGCGGCATTCCCGATCAGAAACGGGTCTCGACCCCCCGCCAGAGCTTATACCTGTCTGAGTTGCAGAAGAATCGCTTCTTCTGGTTGATGGTCGTCCTCGAACCTGTCCTGGTCCTGGCCGCCGGCCTGTTTGTCGCCGTTCGACGGAGAAAGCGCGGATGAAGCTGTCAGCAGAAAGTCGACGGGTCATACTCCTGGGACTGATTGCGCTGGTCCTGGGCAGCTATACCTATCTCAGTGCTCCCGCAAGCCGGCCGCCCGGCGGGCCGCAAGCCGCGACCGACCGGGAACGCCCGGCCCTCAACTTTACGACCGAGGAGGTCACCCGGATCGAGCTGGTGTACAACCAGCAACACCTGGTCTGCCAGCGCAGCCAGGACGGCTGGCAGGTGGCCGCAACCGGAGGGGCGGTCCGGCCCGCAGCGGTCCAGGACTTTCTGACCAATCTCGGTAAGCTGCTCCACCTCGGCAACGTCGAGGGGATACAGGACGAGTTGGCCGAATACGGCCTCAAGCCGCCCCAGGCCTCGATTACCCTCCAGCTGAACGGCCAGGAAACGCGCCGCTTACAGATCGGCACCCGCAATCCGGTCCAGAGCAGCCTGTACGCCCAGATCAACGATGCGCCACAGGTCGTGCTGGTCGGCGCCGTTGTCCTGTGGGATATCCGCAAGCTGTTTACCGCCGCCAATCAAGCCCAGAGTTAGCCGAAAGTGTAGCCGTTCAGACCGGCGTCTCGTGCCCCGCTCTTTTGCATTGTTTCGCCGAACAGAATTTGCTACAGTGGCCGGCGGTCACTAGCTGACCATGTATTCGCTGAGTGAGTTGGTTCGAGAGTAAAGGCCCTGGGAACCCGCTCATGGGTTTCCGGGCCTTTTTTACCACGACGGAGGAAAACGTGGCAAACAAACTTTTTGTTGGCAATCTGCCGTTCAGCACGACCAATCAGGATCTCGAAGAACTCTTTGCTCAGTCGGGCGCAGTGACATCGGTGAATATCATCATGGATAAGTTTACCGGACGTTCGCGTGGGTTTGGTTTTGTCGAAATGGGCAGCGACCAAGAGGCCCAGTCCGCCATCGAGCGCTTCCACGAGTATGAGTTGAACGGCCGGCCGCTGACGGTCAACGAGGCCAAGCCCAAGGAACCGCGCGGCCCGCGTGAGGGTCGTGAACGCTGGTAAGCCGGCCCGTGGCATAATCTGAGACGCAAAGCAGGGAGGTCGTCTTGAGCACACGTCTGTACGTTGGAAATTTGCCCTCACGTCTGTGCTTTCCCGAACTGGAAGACTTGTTCACGCCATTCGGTCCGATTGCCACTGCCGAGCTGATCACCGACCCGGCAACCGGCTGGTCGCGCGGCTTTGGCTTTGTTGAGATGACCAACAACGAAGACGCTCAAGCCGCCGTCACAGCTCTGAACGGCCACGAGGTTGAGGGCAACAACCTCGTGG
>JAAXHF010000149.1 GCA_012271025.1 Deltaproteobacteria bacterium
CGGGTTTGAAACCCGCCCCTACACCGCATCGTCTCTATTCAGCGGTGGGGCCGCTGCCCGTCACGGTCGTGCGGTGCATGACCCGAGCAGAGGTGGCTTTGTCCCACGGCCGGCCGCGGTGCAGACAGCAGCGGTTGTCCCAGATCACAAAGTCCTGGGGCTGCCACCTGTGGGTGTGGGTGTAGGCAGCCTGCACCGAGAACCGGGTCAGCCGCCCGATCAGCGCCCGGCCTTCTTCGAGCGGCAGGCCGCGAATGTGTGAGGCGTGGGCTCCGGTGTAGATATTCTTGCGGCCGTTGACCGGGTTGGCGCGGACGACGGCTTGGGGAACCGGCGGGGTCTCGCGCTTTTGCTCTTCGGTCATTACGCTGGGGTCAATCAGGCTGCGGGAATAGGCGAAGTCGTGGATCGCCACATAGTCTGCAATCCGCCGCTTCAGCTCCTCGTCCAGGTCCACATAGGCCGCCCGCTGGCTGGCAAACTGGGTATCGCCGCCGCTGGGTGGCACGTCCCGGCCGGACAGCATGGAGGCGGTGGCGGGCACGCGCTTGAAGGAGCTGTCGGTGTGCCACATCTCGTTGCCGGAGTTGAAGACCATGCGCTCATCGGTCGGGGGGATGATGGCGCCGTGTTCGTCGAGGTTGGACAGCACGGCAATGGGGGTGCCGGCTCCGGGATTCTGCACAACCGTCTTTTCGAGCCCGGGGAAATCCCCCAGCTCGGCAAAGCGCTGGCTGAACCGGATCTGCTGGGCGTCCGTCATCGGCTGGCCGCGAAACACCAGAACCGAGTATGCGTTGAACAGGGCGACGATGCGGCTGATGTCTGCGTCGCTGACCCCGGCCGCAATATCAACTCCCGACACCTCGGCCCCGAAGCTGGCGGTCAACTGTCGAAACGTGACGCTCATGGACGCTGTCCTCACTGCTGGCGTTTCTCCTGTGTATAGCCGATCAGGCGGCTCGCGTATATGGGCGGGCGGCTTGCCGCCGGCTTGGCATCTCAGTTATACAGGGACGGCGAAACCGTTGTGAGCCGAGGAGAAGATCATGAGCGAGACCAATGGAGAGGGCAGGCCGGTCCGAGGGTCGTGTTTCTGTGGGGCGGTCAGGTTTGAGGTCCGTCTGCCGACGCTGTTCTGCGGGCACTGCCACTGCTCGATGTGTCGGCGCATTCACGGGGCGGGGTATGTGACCTGGACTGCGGTCAAGGACGCCCAGTTCCGGTTTGTGAGTGGCGAAGAGCAGCTGACCGTCTACCAGTCTTCAGACCACGGCCGCCGCTCCTTCTGCCGGGTGTGTGGCAGTACCATGTTCTGCATATCGACCCATCACCCGGATGTCGTTGATATCGTCCTGGCAAATTTACAGGACAAGATCGACCGTGAGCCACAGGGGCACTACTACTTTTCGGACCGGGTCGAGTGGATCACGCTCGACGATGAGTTGCCGCGCTTTGGCGGTCAGACCGGCAGTACGCCGCTCCCGCACACGCATTAAGCCGGATGAAAATCGGCGTTTTTGTCTTTGCGACCGAGTACTCGACCGACCCGGCGATTCTGGCCCGGCGGGCCGAGGCGCTGGGCTTTGCCTCGTTCTGGGTGCCGGAACATACGGTCATGCCGGTCCACTATCGCTCGCACTATCCCAGCTCGGCCGGGGGCAAAGAACGGGATGCCCACTACGCCCGGCTGCTGTCCCGGACCTTTGCTGGCCGGCCCGATTCCTACGACCGCATTCTGGACCCGTTTGTGGCGCTGGCGCGAGCCTCGGCCGTCACCCGCCGGATCGAGTTGGGAACCAGCATCTGCCTGGTGCCGGAGCACAACCCGCTGCTGTTGGCCAAGCGGGTGGCGACGCTTGACGCGTGTTGCGACGGACGCTTTGTGTTCGGGATTGGCGCCGGCTGGCTGCGGGAAGAGGCCGAACTCATGGGCGCCGACTTTCCACGGCGCTGGACGCAGACCGGGGATGCGGTCCGGGCCATGCAGCACCTGTGGACACACGAGGAGTCCAGCTATGCGGGGCGCTATTACCGGTTTCCGGCGCTGCGCTCCTTTCCCAAACCGGCCCGTAAACCCCATCCGCCGGTGTTGTTGGGCAGCATGGATGCCAGGGTCTTCCAGCGCATCGTTGACTGGGGCGATGGCTGGATTCCGGCCCGGGTCACGGTCGAGGAGATTGCGGCGGGCCGGGCGGCGCTCAATACCCTGGCCGAGCGGGCGGGACGCGACCCGCAGACGCTGACCATCGTGGCCTTTGGCATGCCGGGAGAATTTCGGACAGCTGAGGAGCTGGTCGCCCTGGAACGGGCCGGAGCCGATCAGGTGACGATTTGGCTGACCCAGACCGAAGGGGACGAGGCGCTGGCCGAATTGGAGGGGCTGGCCGCGACGCTTGTATCTTGACGTGGCTGAGCGCTCTTTTTGTTCTCGATCCAGGAAGCTGTCGGCTCGCCCGGCTCTAATCCGGCGGTGTGGACGAAGCTGAGGCGGCGGCCTACTGAGCCTGATGCGTCTCCAGGTCGAAAAACAGCTCCTGGCCGGGGTTGGGCAGGTCGGGGCTGTCGCCGAGCTTGACAATCCGGGCCGTGATCTTGCCCGGCGCCAGGTCGAGTAGGCCGACCGTCCCCAGCCGGGTTGACCACAGGTGCGGATGGGTGGCGCTGCCGGTATTGATTTGCAGCACCCCGTCCCGATAGTCCAGACGCTCATAGTGGGTATGGCCGGTAATCATGATGTCGGCGTGCTGGCCCTTGAGGTAGACCTCTTGCAGACGCGCAATCGGGCGTTCCTCGGGTTCCATGTCGTGGACCATGACCACCCGCCAGCCCTCAAGGTCGAGCCAGTGGACAGGCTGCATGCGGGGGTCGTGCCAGCCGCCGTCGTTGTTGCCCTCCGCCGCCAGGGTCGGGGCGATGTGTTCAAGCCAGTCCAGCACCCGGGGCGTCACAATGTCGCCACCGTGCAAAATGAGGTCTACCCCGGCGAAGACATCTTTGACTTCGTCCCACAAGTGCTGAATCGTGCTCGGGATATGGGTGTCGGTGACGAGGCCGATACGCATAGTCGCATCCTGGCTGTTTTCGGCCGACTTGGCAACGGCGGCCTTCCATTGCCCCGCTCTCCCGAAGTGCTAGGATGAACGCCACGCCCGGTCTGGTGCGTGGCATGCGCCCGTCAGGAGGAATCCCATGCAAGCCGTTGATGTTGCACCGCAGATCGCCTGGCCCGAACAGGCCGACAGCCACGTTCCGTATCAGGTGTTTGTTGACCCCGCCGTCTACGAACGCGAGCAGGAGCGTATTTTCCGGGGTCCGGTGTGGAACTACGTCGGCTTGGAGGCCGAGCTGCCCGAGCCCGGCGATTTCAAGGCCAGCTTTATCGGGGATACGCCGATTGTGGTGACGCGTGGCAAGGACGGCCGTTTGCACGCCTTTGTCAACCGCTGCGCGCACCGGGGCTCGCTGGTGTGTCGAGAGCTGCGCGGCAACCGGATGACCCATACGTGTGTGTATCATCAGTGGAGCTATAACCTCGAGGGCGATCTGATCGGCGTCCCGTTCCGCAAGGGCATCGAGGGCAAGGGCGGCTACGACGCGGACTTCGATCCCGGCCAGCACGCGCTCCACAAGCTGACTATCGACTCCTACCAGGGGCTGATTTTTGTGTCGTTTGCGCGTGAGCTGCACGCGCTCGAAGACTACCTGGGGCCGGACATGCGGCCCTGGATTGACCGTCTGTTCGGCCGTCCGATCCAGATCCTGGGCTACTCGCGGCAGTTCATCCGGGCCAACTGGAAGCTGTACGCCGAGAATGTCCGCGACCCCTATCACGCCAGCCTGCTGCACCTGTTCCACACCACCTTTGGCCTGTACCGCTCGTCAATGGGCGGCGGGGTGACCATGGACGAGCAGGGCCGCCACGATACGATCCAGTCCTACAAGCGGACTGAGGAACAGGAAACCGCCGCCTACAAAAATGCCGGGCTGCGGACGTATAAAAAAGGCTATAGCCTGGCCGACCCCTCGCTGCTCCAGTCGCGGCCCGAGCTGGAGCCGCAGCTGACCAATCAGATCCAGACGATTTTTCCCGGTCTGGTCTTGCAGCAGATTCAGAATACCCTGGCCACCCGTCAGGTGCTGCCCAAAGCGCCCGATCAGTTTGAGCTGATCTTCACCTATTTTGGCTATCAGGACGATGACGACGAGCTGCGCGCCATCCGCCTCAAGCAGGCCAATTTTGTTGGTCCGGCCGGCCTGATCTCCATGGAAGACGGCCATGCGACCGAGATTGTGCAACAGGCCATTGTGCGCGACAGAGACGCGGCCTCGTATATCGCCTTTGGCGGCAACAGGGTGGAGAACCAGGACAATCTGCTGACCGAGACCGCCATCCGGGGCTTCTGGCAGTATTATCGGGGGGTCATGGGCTTTGCCGCCTGAGCGTCCCCACCCAGAGGCCGCCATGATCAGTCTGGAACGCCGCCTTGCCGTCGAAGACCTGCTGCACGCCTATGTCCATTGTATTGACGAGGACAGGCTGGAGGAGTGGCCGGGATTTTTTGCCGCCGAGTGCGAATACCGGATCGTCCCGCGTGAAAATGCGGACCAGGAGCTGCCGATCCCGCTCATGTCGTGCGACAGCCAGGGCATGTTGAGCGACCGGGTGACCGCTCATCGCCGGGCCAATATCTTCGGGCCCCATTTTTATCGTCATGTGGTCAGCAGCATCCTGCTGACCGAGCAGGCCGACGGGCTGATTGCGGCCCGCTCGAACTATGTCGTCTTTCGGACCTGGGCGGATGTGGTCCAGTACGGGGCGACCGAGGTGTTCAGCACCGGCGCCTACCACGACCGGATCGTGTTTGAGGACGGCGGTCCAAAATTCAGGCAACGGCTGGTGATTGTTGACACGTGCCGGATCGACTCGCTGCTCGTCACGCCACTGTAGGCCGGCTCAGGTGTAGGCGCGCAAAAAGAAAAACACGGCCACGCCGCTGACCGAGACGTACAGCCAGATGGGAAAGGTATAGCGGGCCAGCCGGCGGTGGGTCGGGTACTGGGCGGTTGCGGCATAGTACAGCGTAGTCAGGACCAGCGGCAGGGCGACGATGGACAGGACGATATGGCTGATGAGAATGGCGAAGTAGATCGGTCGTACCAGGCCCTGGCCCGGAAACGGCGTATCGCCGTGAAAATGGTGGTAGACGATATAGCCGATCAGAAACACGACTGAGCACGCCACCGCGCCGAGCATGCAGCGCAGGTGGGCGGTACGCCTGCCGCGTCGGATGTTGAAAAATCCGGCCAGCAGGCAGCACGCGCTCAAGCTGTTACACACGGCGTTGGTGGCGGGCAGAAGCGTGACCCACTCGGCCTGGCTGGTGGCGGCCGGTTTCCAGTAAATCAACCACAGCAGAAATACGCTGACGACGGCGCTCAGGGGCACGGTCCAGCTCAGAGGGGTACGACTCGATGTGGTCATGGCTGTTTCCGATAGGGCTGAATACCCTATCTGACGAGAAGAAGCTGAAAAAGCCCCGAGACCCTTTCGGGCTGAGTCCCCAGGGGCAGCGAGATCGAATGCCCCTCTGAGACCTCAGCTGCGACCCGCCTGGGCTTCCGTCGCCTCGCCATTGACGGCCATCTCGGCCTCTCTTTATCCCGCACTGGATGCCTGATGGCGGCACCACGCCTAGCCATTCGGCTCCGGTCCGGCGACAACCCCCCGCCGCTCCAGCTCGGCGATGGCGGCCCGGCCGAGACCCAGGATGCTGTCCAGAATTTCATACGTGTGCTCGCCCGGATGGGGCGCCCGAGACAGATCGACCGGCTCCAGATCTCGCGCGTCGATGACCGGTCCGGGGGTCCAGATCGGTCCCAGATCGGGATCGTCAACGTCGTGAAAGCAGGGCAGTCGGTGGGTATATTCTTCGGCTTCCACGCTGTCACGGCACGGCTCGGCGACCAGACCGGCCTGCTGGAGGACGCGCAGTACTTCGTCCTGGGTACGCGCACCGATCCAATCCGCAATATGCTGTTTGATCTCTTCGACCACCAGGTAACGGGCATGATCGCCGTGGATCTCGTGGCCCTGGGGATCGTAGGCCAGGGTTTTCATGCCGGTTGCCTCACGCAGCCGGCGCAACACACTGTCGCCAATCAGGTTGAGGGTGACGAACTTGCCGTCCCGGGTCGCATAGTGGCCGTGGACGGCGTCGAGCAGGTTGTCGCCGATCGGCTCGCGGCTCTCGCCCGTGGTCTCGGCCTGGGCGTACCAGCCCAGCTCGGCCAGGGTCTGGAAGGCGACCTGTTCAAGCGCAATCTTGTAGCAGTCGCCCTGGCCGGTTTCGGCCAGACGGCGTAGGCCGACATGAAAGGCGTTGAGGCCGTGCAGGCCGGTAATCATGTCGAAGAAGGCGACCGGAATAGTCAGCGGTCGGCCGTGGGGTTCGCCGGTCGCGTGGGCCAGGCCGGTCGCGCCCTGCATGGAGTAGTCGTTCGCCACCCGGCCGTCGTAGCCCCCGTCGAACTGGATCTTGATGACTTCTGGACCGCAGTGCTCGACCAGGTGCTCGTACTCCAGCCAGGGCGCCATGCGCGGCGGCCAGTTACTGACCAGGACGTGGGTGGCTTTAATCAAATCGAGGACCAGCCGCTGGCCCGACTCTTGGCGCAGATCGACCGCCAGGGCGTGCATGCCGCGGTGGAGCATATGCCACGGAATGCTGAGGCCGTCGCGGCTGAGCGGGCCGCGGTCACGGTCGGGCAGGCCGCGGTGCTTGTGGGCGCCGATGATCGGTTCAACCAGGATCACCCGCACCCCCAAGCGCATCAGTTCCAGTAACATTTTGTTCGGCGCGACAAACAGGCCGATGGCGACAACCGTGATGTCCTGATCGTCAATACTGTAGCGCAGCTGGAACGGCATACTCCCTCCTTTGTGAACACCTCAGGTTTGAGCAAAGATTATTCTGCCTGAAGCTCGACACTGTCAAGCGTCAGCGGACCGCTTGTGATACACAGGCAGCACCGCCGGGCCTGCGGCAGAGCTGAGAAGGAGGGTAACCATGACCAGCTTTGAGGACTATGCCAGCAAGTACAAACATGTCTCCATGGAGCGCCGTAGCGGGATTCTCCAGATCCGTTTTCATACTGGGGGCGGCCCGCTGCAATGGGGACCCGGACCTCACGCCGAGTTCGGGGCGTGTTTTGCCGATATCGGCAGCGACCCGGACAACCGGGTCATCATCCTGACCGGGACGGGCGATGCGTTTACTGCCGAATTTGCTCCAGACGGCTTTGGCCAGATTACCGCCCGCCAGTGGGGACATATGGCCGCCGACGCCAAGCGCCTGCTGATGAATCTGCTGGACAT
>JAAXHF010000072.1 GCA_012271025.1 Deltaproteobacteria bacterium
TAGCGGTCGTCATGCGCCGGCAGGCTGTCCAGCCCGAAGTTGTTCGCCTCGGCCGTCGAGGTCGAAGACACGATATTCCAGCCAATCCGTCCCTGGGTCAGATGATCGAGCGTCGAGAGCGTCCGGGCCAGCAGAAACGGCGGGTAGAATGTCGTGGACATGGTGACGGCAAAGCCGAGTTTTTTGACCACTGCCGAGAGATAGGTCACCAGCGCGACCGGGTCGTGGCTGGGGAACTGGATCGCATAGCGCACCTGCTCGGGCTGGCTGCCACCGGCCAGACTGTCGGCGAAAAACAGCATGTCGAACTTGCCGCGCTCCAGGCTGCGGACCACGGATTCCCAGTACTCGCCCTCGTACCACTTGTGGCGGATCTTCTGGCGCGGATAGATCCACGACAGCGGCATATGCGGCGCCGGGGTAAAGAGCGCAAAGCCGGCGAGGTGGATCTGCTTGGGCATGGCCGAACCCTGGAGCGCCGCTGTCCTGTCGGGCCTCAGCCCAGCTGGTACACCCGGGCGGCGTTGCCGCCAACAATCTTGGCCCGTTCTTCTTCGCTACAGTCGGCCAGCAGGCCCGCCAGAAACTCCTGGCTCTTGGGAAAAGTCGATTCCTGGTGGGGATAATCGGAGCCCCACAGCAGGCTGTCCACCCCAATGACCGCTCGATCACGAATACCCATGTGGTCTTCCTGAAAACTCAAAAAGACGTGGCGATGAAAGAACTCGCTCGGCAGGACATCCTGTGTGAAGCGCGCCCCGGCAATCTCCCGGGCGCGCTGGGTGTAGTTGTAGTCCATGCGGTCGAGGAAGTGCGGCACCCACGACAGCTCCATTTCGACCGATCCGACCTGGAGTTTGGGATACCGCTCGAACACGCCGCTGAAAATCATGTCGGTCAGACACACCCGCGGCCAATGATCCAGATTGACAAAAAAGGACGGCTTGGCCGCGTCCAGGAGGAGCGCTCCGGGGTCATCCGGGTCGGGCCGGTTCGTCGTCACATGCAGGCTGATGGGCAGGGCCAAATC
>JAAXHF010000282.1 GCA_012271025.1 Deltaproteobacteria bacterium
GTGGATCTTGCGGTCGAAGCGGCCGGGCCTGAGCAGCGCCTGGTCAAGGGTGTGGGCCAGGTTGGTGGCCCCGACGGTTAGCACCGGCGGCGGCGTGGCGCGCTCTTTTTTCAGGCCTAGGCGGCGCAGCAGGCGGGCCCGCCAGTCGTTGTCGAAGTTGGGTGGGTCCATCTGCAACAGCAGCTCGTTCAGGATCATCATGCCGGGGTTTCCGAACATACCTCCGACCGTGCCGGCGCCCTGGCCGGAGGTCTGGGCCGAGCGGGCCATCCCAATGGCGTCGATCTCGTCGATGAATACGATCGCCCCGCCGTGCTTGCGGGCCAGCTTGCGGGCCTTGGAATAGAGCATCATCACGCGCAGGTTGCCGACGCCGAAGAACATGTTGGAAAAACCGGGCGCTGAGGCATACGCGAACGGCAGTGCGGCCTCGGTGGCGATTGCCTGGGCCAGGTAGCTCTTGCCCGATCCGGGCGGTCCTTCCAGTAGCAGGCCGGCGGTGTAGGTGCCGCCCATCTGGCGCACGTCGCTCTGGCCCTTCAGGATTGTCACGACCCGGCGGGCGACCTCCAGAATCTGGTCGTTGCCTCGGTAGTCGGCGAAAGTCACGCCGGTCTCACCGGGTTGCACCCAGTAGATCCGGCCGCGGCCCAGGAAGAGGAACAGGGCCGCGAACTGGACGATCATGAACGCCGCGCCGAGCAGGAACTGGGCGATCGTCAGGAATATCCCGGCCATCGTCTCGGTGGCCGTCACCCAGAGGGTGATCATCGCCACGGTAACCACCAGCCACAGGATGGTCTTGTACTTGTTCTGGAGGATGAAGTCGATCAGCCCGCCCGACTGGGCCAGACTCGCCCGCTGGCGGATATCCAGGCCCTTTTCGTATTCCTCCGCCATCTCTGTCCCAACCCTGTAATGTGCGTTTTCGACCTAAAACCGCGGGACCGCCGAACGCGGTCGCGGCGTGGGCGATTCTAGATACTAGATGGGCTTGGAGACTTTCGGTTCAGATCTCTAGTTCCACCGCCAGGGCCACCAGGTCGGGTACCTCAAGGTCAAACCCGGAGCCGTCCTCAGGCTCCTTGCCCGGACCCCATTCGCAAGGACGGTGCACGAATGCGGTGCGCATCCCGCAGGAACGGGCCGCCTCCAGGTCGTTTACATGCGCGGCCACCATAAGCACCTGGTCAGGCCGCTGGGCGCCAACCAGTTCGATCGCCTTGTTGTATGCTGCCGGCTCCGGCTTGTAGGAGTTGGCCATCTCGACCGAGATCACCAAATCCCAGCCGAGTCTGGCGGATTTTCCCATCGTGGCGAGCATGTCGCTGTCGCCGTTGGATAGCGCACAGACCAGGTAGCGCTGGCGCAGGCGCCAAAGGCCGTGCACGGAGTCCGGCCAGGCGCGCAGGCGGTGCCATATCAGGTTGAGCCGGTCCAGCTCGGCGGCTGGCAGGCAATCCAAGCCGAACTCGGGGGCGACCTCGGCCAGGATCTCGCGGTGCAGGTC
>JAAXHF010000381.1 GCA_012271025.1 Deltaproteobacteria bacterium
GATTGACGAGTCCATGCTGACCGGGGAGAGCGCGCCGGTTGACCGGCGGGCCGGACAGCCGGTTGTGGGGGCGACCTTGAACAAGACCGGCGCGTTCACCTTTGAGGCGACCCATGTCGGGCAGGACACCCGGCTGGCCCAGATCGTCCGCCTCGTCCGCCACGCCCAGACCACCAAAGCCCCGATCCAGCGCCTGGCCGACACCATCGCGGCCTACTTCGTGCCGAGTGTCATCGGCCTGGCCGGCCTGACCTGTGTCGTCTGGCTGGTGTGGGGACCGCTGTCTCTTGCGGTCATGAATTTTGTCGCCGTGCTGATTATTGCCTGTCCGTGCGCGCTGGGCCTGGCCACCCCGACCGCCATCATGGTCGGCACCGGCCGGGGCGCTCAGCACGGGGTGCTGATCAAGAGCGGCGAGGCCCTGGAGCGGGCCCACGGCTTGACCACCCTGGTCTTCGACAAGACCGGCACCCTGACCACCGGTCAGCCGGAGGTGACCGACGTGATCGTGCCGGGCATGGCGGAAACCGAACTGCTGCGGGTAGCCGCCAGCCTGGAACAGACGAGCGAACATCCGCTCGGCCAGGCGATTGTCCGCCACGCCCAAGCGCGGCGGCTGAGCCTGACCGAGGCCCAGGCTTTTACCGCCCTTCCGGGGCAGGGGGTGAGCGGCAGGCTCGACAACCGGTCCGTCCTGCTCGGCACCCAGCGCCTGCTGCACGAACGGGCGGTTGACGCCGGCCGGTTCCAGGCGGACGCCCAGCGCCTGGCCGAGTCGGGAAAAACACCCCTGTTTGTGGTCATCGACGGCCGGGCCGTCGGCCTGATCGGCGTGGCCGACAGGCTCAGACCCGAGGCTACGGCCAGCCTGGCACAGCTGCGCCAACTGGGTCTGGATATCGTGATGCTCAGCGGGGACAGGCAGCCCACGGCCGAGGCGATTGCCCGCCAGGCCGGCATCGACCGGGTTGTGGCCGAGGTGCTGCCCCAGGACAAGGCTGCCGAGATCGCGCGCCTACAGGCCGACGGGCACGTCGTCGGCATGGTCGGAGACGGCATCAACGACGCCCCGGCCCTGGTCCAG
>JAAXHF010000194.1 GCA_012271025.1 Deltaproteobacteria bacterium
CGCCTCAATCACAATACAGTGGTACTGGTGGGCCAGCACCGGAGCCTGAAAGGCCCACAGCCAGGCGTTGGCCGAGAAACCGTGCAGAAAGACCAGGGGAAAGCCCTTACCGTAGTGGTTGTAATGAATCCGGACGCCCTTCTCCCGCTCGATGTACGGCATGGTCTTCTCCCTCAGGACTGCTCTTGGCCGAAGAAGGGTTTCTTGGCCCAGCCCTCTTCGAATGGAGTCAGGAACTCGGCGTTGACCTTCAGGCTCTTGAACTGCCACTCCTGACCGCTGCGCACATACTCCTCGGCGTACTTGGCGGCCAGCCACAGGGCTTGGTTGTGCTCGCCCAGGGTGCACGGCTGGAAGAGGTACCACTGACCGGTTGCGGTATCGCCGTCCACCTCGATCAGCGGGTTCATGACCTGGTGCAGGGCAAAAGGAAAAATTTCGGCCGCGCCCTGGAAGAAGGTACGAATCGCCTCGCGGCCGCGGTGGACGCCGAAGTTGCCGCCGTCCCAGACCGCGTCTTCGGTAAACAGCGCCGCAATCGCGTCCGCATCATACTGGTCATCGCACGCCGCGCAGTACTTGGCCTTGAGCTTTTTGATCGCCTCAATGTCCTCAACTGCGCGCAGCCGCCGTTCGAGCTGTTCAAGATCCATGGCCTGTCCTCCTCTTTTTCCCCCTACCTACACCAGCCGTCGGCAAATGAAAACCGCTTCAGCCGACCAGCACGATCACCCCCGCCACGATCAGCAGCGTACCGATCACGTCGGAGCGCGTGACCCGCTCAATGTCGCGCAGGGCCAGCTGGCTCAGTACCAGGGTGAAGAGCGGGGCGGACGAACTCAGCGGGGCGACAACAGCGGCCGGCAGATATTGCAGCGCGCCGAACATGGTGAAGATGGCGACCGTTGTGGCCAGGCCGGCCAGGCCGAAATACCAGCCTGCGGCTCGGGGCATGGACCACAGCCGGCGGCTCTGGCCGCTGCCGAAAAAATACGCGATATACACCAGCGCGCTGGCGACCATGCCGATGCAGGCGCCGAGGATGGGCTCGTTGCTGATGCGCAGGCCCAGCTTGGCCAGAATCGGGTTGGTGCTGTAACACACGGCCGCCAGGAGCGGATACACGGCGTCTCTGAGATTCATGGTCGTTGCTGTCCGGTCAGAAAGCCCACCCCGGCCACAATGCTGAGCATGCCGAGGACGATCCTGAGGGTGATCTGCTCGTGTAAAAACACCACCGCCAGCAGCGTGGTGAACAGCGGCGCGCTATTGACCAGGGGGGTGGCTCTGGCTGCCCCCAGCCGGGCAACACCGATGAAGTTGAACACCCGCCCGATGCACGGCCCGAGCAGGCCGACCAGTACGAACCACACCGCAGCCTGGGGCGCGATCGCCTGACTGACCGGCCGGGGATGCAGGGCAAACACAGCGGCCAGCAGCGGTAGGCTGACGATCAGCCCCCACACCACCGCCACCGAGGTGCTCGAGTAGGTCAGACCCCGCCGGATCAGAACCGGCACGGCTCCCCATAAGAACGCCGATGTCAGCGCCAGTGCTTCGCCCAGCATGGTCTCAGGCTAGCGGCTTTCGGCGGACGGCTAAAGGGGGCGGGCGGGGCTCCCCGGCTCGGCTGGCCCGGAGCCCGACCGTAGGCTACAATCCGGCCCACCGGCATTGACCGGCATCTGCGGCCCGATGACGGTCGGCTTTCTGATCGCCCAGACCGGCAGTTGGTCGCGGTCGGACTGGCCGGGGTGTCTTTTGTAATCTTGTATTTCCTGGTGATTCCTGATCCGATTGCCGTTGAGCTGCCCGCGGCCGACCCGGCCGTCCGACACACAGGAGTTTGAGCATGTCGCACGGAATGAACAAAAAAGCCCTGGCCCTGCTGGGGCTGGGTCACCTGATGGTTGACCTGAACACGGGCGCCTTGCCCGCCCTGCTGCCGTTTCTCAAAAATACCTTTGCCCTGTCCTACACCATGACCAGCGTCCTCATTCTGGTCGCCAATGTGTCCTCGTCGCTGGTCCAGCCGCTCTTTGGCTACCTGTCGGACCGGAGTACCAAGGCCTGGCTGCTGCCCTTTGGAGTCATAGCCGCGACCTGCGGCATGGCCAGCGTGGGCCTGGCCGGCAGCTATCCGATGCTGCTGGTATTGATCCTGATCAGCGGTATCGGGATTGCCAGCTATCATCCCGAAGCGTACAAAACCGCGTATCTGTCGACCGGCGCAAAAAAGGCGACCGGCATCTCGCTCTTTTCGGTCGGTGGGAATATCGGCCTGGGCTTGGGGCCGCTGGCTGTCGTCCTGTGTCTGGCCGCCCTGGGGCCGCGCGGCTTGCTGCTGCTGTGGATACCGGGCTTGATCGTCGGTGCTGTATTTCTCCGCGCCCTGCCGTGGCTGTCGCGGGTCAGGCTGCCGCCAAGCCAGACCCGGAGCGAGGCGCCGGCTATTCCCCATGCGGCCATGGCCGTGGTGCTGGGCGTGGTCATGCTCGGCTCGTGTGTGCACGCCGGTCTGTTCACCTATGTGCCGCTGTACTTTGATGCGCGGGGCGAGAGTACGGTTGTGGTCGGCTCGATTGTGTCTCTGTTCCTGATTGCCGGAGCGGTTGGGACCCTGATTGCCGGACCCGTGTCCGACCGCATCGGCCACAAACGCTTCCTGGTCCTGAGCTTCGGCCTGCTGTGTCCCCTGCTGCTGGTGTTCCTGCACACCGATGGAGCCCTCAGCCTGATCGTTCTGGCCTTGGTCGGCGCGCTTTTGTCGCCGATGTTTGCGCTGACCCTGGTGATTGCCCAGAACCTGATGCAGGGCCGGCTGGGCACGACCGCCGGGCTGATGACCGGGGTCGGCTTTGGCGTCGGTGGCCTGAGCGTCACCGGCCTGGGCGTTATCGCCGACACCTGGGGGGTGGAGGTAGCTATGCAGGTGCTGAGCGTGCTGCCCGTGCTGCCCTGGGTGTGCATGCTGTTCCTGCCTGCCGACGGCCGCGCGGAGCCGCTGCAGAGCCGCGTACCGGACACGCCGACCGTGGTCGCCCGGCCCAGCGCAGGCTGAGAAGTTGTGTTCAGCCCGGGGCTATGCTAGGACTGGGGCGCTGATGATTTGTGCTGACCCGGAGTTGAGTTGAGGATTTTTTGGACCTGAGAGGGAGTAATGCCGCCACGACGAAGCCGAAGCCGAAGCCGAAGACGATCCCAAAATCGCAATACCCCCAGACCTGAGCGGACCGCCGACTCCGATGCCATCGAGATGACCGGTACGGTTGTCGAAGTCCTGCCCAACGCATTTTTTCGAGTCAAGCTCGAAAACGAACACATCGTCCTGGCCCATGTCGCGGGCAAGATGCGCAAGTTTTTCATCAAGATCATCCAGGGCGATACCGTCACCGTCCAGCTCTCCCCGTACGACCTGGACCGGGGCCGCATCACCTTCCGCCGCCGCTAAGCCGCCCCGTCGCGGCTCAGCCCTTTCCGCCGCCGATGACCGATTCGGCCGCCTGTCCGGCGGCCACCCGCTGGATATTGGCAAAGCCAAAGCTGATACGCCGTGCCCAGGTGTCGAGGGTGACGCCGGCGATGTGGGGCGTGACAACCACATTGTCCAGGTCGAGCAGCGGACTGTCGGTCGGCATCGGCTCGGCGGCAAACACGTCCAGCCCGGCGCCGGCAATCTGTCCGGTGCGCAGGGCGTCGATCAGCGCCGGCTCGTCAACCACCGGACCGCGCGAGGTGTTGACCAGGATGGCCGAGGCTTTCATCAGCCCCAGCGCCCGGGCGTCGATGATGCCCCGGGTGTGGTCGGTCAACGGGGTGTGGATTGACACCACATCGGCCTCGCCCAGCAGCTCGTCCAGGGGCAGGGCAGTGGCGCCCAGCTCCCGCTCAAGCTCGGCCGGCGCGCGGACCGTATCGTAGTAGCGAAGCGTGGTCTCAAAGCCGCTGGCCAGGCGGGCCAGTTGGCGGCCGATGCGGCCAAAGCCGACAATCCCCAGGGTCTTGGCCCGGAACTCGCGCATGCCCAGGGTTTCCTGCAAGCCCAGCCAGCGTCCCTGGTGCAGGCTGTCGTGGTGCAGGGGCAGTTTTTTATACACGGCCAGAATCAGCAGCAGGGCGTGCTCGGCCACCGTCGGGGCGTTGGCCCCGCCGTTGTTGGCGACCGGAATCCCGGCGTGCTGAAAGGCGGCCAGATCCAGCCATTCATAGCCGGCACTCAGAACCTGGAAGAGTTTGAGGCGGCTGGCGGCGGCAATCTCCGGGCCGGACGGGTTGCCGGGATAGCCGAGCAGAAAGTCGGCCTGGGCGATTTTTTCGCGCCGCAGCTCGGCCGGCGCGTCCTGTTCGAGCAGCTCCAGACGAAAGCCGGCCGGAACCTGGGCGGTGGCCATGTCGATGATCTGCTGCGGCACGTAGCGCGGGGAGTACAGAAAGACAATCGTGGGGTGTTCGCTCATCGTGACCTCCCTCGGTATAGAGCCCTAGCCGAACCGGGCCAGGATGCGACACAGGATCTCAAAACCCTGGTGCATGTGGATGAGTTCGGCGAACTCGTTTGGCGCGTGATAGGTATCCAGCCGGCCAAAGCCGGTGATCTGAATATCAAAGCCGTGGGTTTGCAACATGTGGACATAGGGCAGGCCGCCCGTTACCGAAAACGGCCGGGAGTTGGGTTGTACCGCGGCCACGGCCTCGGCCAGGGCCTGGTAGCCGACCGAGCTGCGGTCGCAGACTATGCCGCCGGCCGGCAGCCCGATGCTCTCCAGCTTGACCGTCCCGACCTCACCCCCTCCCAAGCGGTAGCGGCTCGGGCCGAGTGCGGGCAGGCTGAGAATATCGAGATTATTGATAAACGCCGTTGCGCCGTCGCGAACCTCCTGGGCGGAGTACCACGGGGTGAGACGGATATCGCCCTCAACCACGGCGGTGGCCGGAATCTTACTCAGCGTATCGTTGTGAACCGCGACCCGGGTCGGCTTGAGCGAGGACGGCCCCTGAAAGCCGTACTCCCGCTCCTTGGGGTGGGGCGGATAGTGGGCATAAAACCAGCCCTGCAAGGCCCGGGTGGCCTCAAAGGCCAGCTCTGCGGCGTTGATCCCGTCCTGGGGAAAACCGGAGTGGGCGGCCTTGCCCTCGACCCGCAGCCGCCACGGCGCCATGCCGCCGGTGGCCAGGGTCGGTCCGAAGTCGGCGCTGTCGAGCCAGTACACCGGGCCGGCCTTGAGGTGGCTGAGCCGGCCGTCCTTGACCAGCCGGCCGATGCCGATGCCGCTGACCCGGGAGAGTTCCTCGTTGGCGATAATGACGCCGACGATGGTATGGTCGAGGACGATGTTTGACTCGGCCAGCTGGCGGAACAGATCGGTCAGGACCGCCACATGGCCCAAACAGTCGGTGACGCCTCGGCCGTACAGGCGGCCGCCCTCGCGGTGGAGCCGAAACGGTGGGCGCCGCCACTCGGCCGGGTC
Source organism: Deltaproteobacteria bacterium (assembly GCA_012271025.1). Next base: position 5,469 of record JAAXHF010000194.1, read on the forward strand.
GGCCGGCACGACGTCGAGATGCGCCCCGACAAAGGCGACCGTGCGGTCGGTCCGGCCCGGATAGGTGAGGATGAGGTTGCCCCGGCCCTCGGCATAGCTGACACGCTCCAGGCGCAGCTTGCCGGCCCGCACCAGCGGCCGCAGCTCCTCAACAACAATATCGCCGGCCAGGTCTTCCTGGGGCGGCGGCGCCTCTTTGCTGAGCGAGTTCTGCAGCCGCGCACCGACCGCAACCATGTCGCCCAGCACGCGCAAAAAGCGGTCGGTGTTGAGCGTCAAGGCGCTGAGGTCCATGCCTGGCTCGCTGGCGACCCGGGGCGGCTAGATGCCTTCGGCGTCAAAGACTTCCTTGGCCACCTGAAAGGCGTTGACCGCAGCCGGCACGCCGGCATAAAAGGCCATCTGGATCAGGATCTCGACGATCTCCTCTTTGCTCAGGCCGACGTTCAGACCGTTGGCGATGTGGCCTTTGAGCTGGGGCAGGCGCTGCATCGAGGTCAGGGCGGCAATGACCGCCACGCTGCGCATTTTTATCTCCAGGCCCGGTCGGCCCCAGACCTTGCCGAACACGACTTCGTTCAGCATGTCTTCCAGGTCGGGCGCCAGTTCGGCCAGCGCCGTGGCCTGCCCGCCGTAGCGTTTGCCGCTCAGCTGTTTGCGAATCTCAATCCCCTTGCGGTAGGCGGCGGTTCTCGGAGTTGGTCTTTTCTTGGCCGGTGCTTTTGCCATACGGCTTCCTCCCGTGTCTGAGATAGGACGCTAGTGGACCGACTGCCGACTATAGCCCAGGCCGGGCGGCGGGCACAAGCGCGGCGCGTCCGGCGGCTTGACAGGTCGGCCATTCGCATGGTCAAAACAGTGGCGAGACGCACTCGGTTTCGACCATGGCCGTGAAGGAGGGACTCTGTGAAATTCGGTCTTTTTTATCAGCTTCCGTGCGCGGACGACCAGTCCGACCTCACCCGCTACCGCGAGACGATTGAGCAGGTCCAGTACGGTGACGAACTCGGCTTCAGCTGTGCCTGGCTGGCCGAGCTGCATTTTTACAAACCCTTTTCGATCATGTCCTCGCCCCTGATTGTAGCCACCGCTATTGCCCAGAAAACCCGTACCATCCGGCTCGGCATCGCCGTCAGTCTGCTGCCGCTGTGGCATCCCATCCGCAGCGCCGAGGACGGCGCGACCGTGGATATTCTGAGCGACGGGCGGCTGGAGTTCGGTGTCGGCCGGGGCGCGATCCCGCTCCACTTTGCCGGCTTTAACGCCTCGCGCGAAGAGAGCCGTCAGCGCTTTGAGGAGTCGCTCGAAATTATCAAAAGAGCCTGGACAACCGACTCCTTCTCTTACGACGGGCAGTTCTACCACATCCCCGAGACGAGCGTCGTGCCCAAGCCGTTCCAGAAACCCCACCCCCCGCTGCGGGTCGCCGCCAACAGTCCGGAGACGGCAGTGTTTGCCGGCCAGGAGCACTATCCGATCTTTGTCGCCTCGGTCACCAACCCGCTGCCCCGCATGTACGAGCAGGTTGACCGCTATCGGCAGGCCTGGGCCGACAGTCCGGTCTCAAACGGTGAGGCCCGGCCAGACGTTTCGAGCATGTTTTTCATGCGGCCGGGCGACAGTCTGGCCGAGGTTCGCGACGACATCGAGCCCAGCCTGGGCAATTATTTCCAGAGCGTGTCGGGTATGGTCCGGGCGGCCGTGGACGCCCAGAGCGGCTCGGACAGCTACCGCTATCTGCAAGAAGTCCAGAAGAGCGTGGACAGCCTGACCTTCGAGACCATGACCCAGAACATGGCGATCTTCGGTTCGCCGGCCGAGTGTATTGAGCGCATCCGGGCGCTGCACGAGCGGCTCAAGATGCAGGAGCTGATCTGCTGGTTCAATCCCGGCGGCAGGGTGCCGCACGACAAAGTCCTGGCCGCCATGAACCGCTTTGCCACACAGGTCGCGCCCGCAGTCCAGGATCTGTGAGACGATCTGTAAGACCGGGCGTCTTCGCCTTGACAAGCCGCGACCGGAGGCTGATAAGAAAGAAGGTCATCAGACACACAGGCTACACTACCCAGAGGAGGGCAGAAGTATGGGACGCACTTTTTTTCGCGGGGCAAATCTGATCGACGGGCTCCACCGGCCCAAAGCCAACGCCACCGTGGTGGTCGAGGACGAGCGCATTACCGCAGTCGGCACCAACGGTCGGGTGCCCAAGCCGACCGCTCAGGACACGGTCTACGACCTGAACGGCAAGTCGCTGATGCCGGGCATGGTCCAGAGCCACTACCATGTCGCCTACGCCAATATCAGTGATCTGAACGACATTGATATGAAGTACCACCCGACCCACCTGGCGCTGATTGCGGCCAAAAACGCCGAGCTGTTGCTGCGCAGCGGTTTCACCGGCGCGGTCGGGGCCGGGACCCTGCACAATATCGATGTCTCGCTCAAGAAGGCCATCAACTCAGGACTGATTCCCGGTCCGCGCTTCATGCCGGCGGGCCGCGACGTAGTCACGACCGGTGACTCGGTTGATAGCCATCCGGCGTTCTGGAACCTCAGGATGGAGGGTCTGGCCTATATCTGTGACGGTCCGGACGAGTTCCGCAAAGCCATCCGGGCGGAAATCAAAGATGGCGTGGAGATGATCAAGCTGTATCCGACCGGCGGGCACGGCCTGCCGTGGCCGATCGAGACCATGACCATGAGTCAGGACGAGATTGAGGCGGCGTCCAACGCGGCTCACGAGCGGGGCCGCAAGATTCGCGGCCATATCTGTTCCAAAAAAGGCATCAAGGCTGCCATCAAGGCCAAGGTCGATCTCATCGACCACGGCGACCGCATGGACGAGGAGTGCATCGAGCTGATGGCCAAGAACGGCACCTTCCTGACGCCGAGCATGTATTTCCCGTGGATGGTGGTCGAGGAGAACAAACGCAGCGGCAAGGTCATGTGGGACGAGATCGAGGGCATGAGCCGGGGCGTTGCCAACTTTGCCAAGATGCTGCCCAAGGCCAACAAGGCCGGCGTCAAGCTGCTGATCGGGGATGATTTCGGCATCTCGATCATGCCCCACGGCGACTACGCCAAGGAACTCGAAGCCTATGTCGAGGGCGCGGGCATCAGTCCGCTCGACGTCATCCGCTGGGCCACGGTCAACGGTGCCGAGCTGATGGGCATGAAGGACGAGCTGGGCTCGATTGAGGCCGGTAAGCTGGCCGACCTGCTGGTGGTCAACGGCAACCCGGCCAAAGACATCACCGTCCTCCAGGATCGGGATAACCTTGAGGTCATCATGAAGGGCGGCGAGATGTTCGAGTGCCAGCTCTCCCCGAGCAAGGCGCAACTCAAAGCCGCCTAAGACGAGAAAGGAGAGGGGCGGGCGGTCCGCCTCTCTTCCACCCCGCCCGTCCCGCCCGCCTCCTTCGTCCCCGCCCCTTTTCCAGACCTTTCAGGAGAGACATGCCATGAGCCGGATCATTGATGCCGACAGTCATTTCATGGAGCCGCTCGATCTGTGGGAGCGCTATATCGAGCCGCGCCACCGACCGCGCTGTCTGCGCTTTCGCCAGG
>JAAXHF010000197.1 GCA_012271025.1 Deltaproteobacteria bacterium
GCCCATCGGTTCGTGCTTGCTCTCATAGAGTTCAACCAGATCAACCAGGACATCGAGTTCCTCGAACTCCGGGCTGCCGGGCGCTGCATCCATCAGCGCGTCGATCCGAGCTAGGGCGTCCTCATAATCCTGTTCGGTCCGAATCGGTTTGATCTCTCCAGGGGCCATCTCACACCTCCAGAACATTTACCCCGAACGTTTACAAGGTAGCAGGAACAGTCCGCCTCTGTCTCGTGGTGTATCGGTGTGCTAGTGTCTGCCACGCAAACGAGGAGGGCACGCTATGGCATTACCGCTGGCAGGAATTCGGGTGCTGGATATCGCCAGCATGCTGGCCGGCCCCTACGGCGCTACCATGCTCGGCGATATGGGCGCGGACGTGATCAAGATCGAGCCGCCGTACGGCGATGAGTCGCGGGCCATCGGGCCTAAAGTCGAAAACGACAGCGGCTTCTACCTCGGCATCAACCGCAATAAGCGCGGCATCGTGCTGGACCTGACCAAGCCCGAGGGCAAGGCGCTGTATTTTCGGCTGGTCCGCACCGCCGACATCATTGTGGACAATCTGCGCCCCCAGGCCAAAGCCAAGCTGGGCATCTCCTACCAGGAAAACTGTGAGTATAACTCCAAGATCATCTGTATTACGGTCAGCGCCTTTGGCCAGGACGGTCCCTACGGCGGCCGGCCGGGCATCGACCCGCTGGCCCAGGCCCTGACCGGCTTCATGAGCGTGACGGGTGAGCGGGACGGCAAACCGCTCAAGGCCGGCCCGGCCATTGCCGACGCGACCTGCGCCAACCTCGTCGCCCTGTCGGCCATGGTCGGCCTGTGGGTGCGGGAACAGCAGGGCATCGGCCAGCAGATCGAGCTGAGCCTGATGGACGGCCTGCTCCACGTTCAGCCGGCTCAGATCGGCCAGTTTTTTCTCCAGGGCTATGTCCAGCCCAGGGTCGGTAACGCCAGTCCGTTCTATGCCCCGTACGGAACCTTCACCTGCCGGGACGGCCGGGACATTCAGATCGCGTCGTTCAACACCAAGTTCTTTCACAATGTCTGCCGCGCGCTCGACCGCGAGGATCTGATCGACGATCCCCGCTTTGCCAGCAGCGAGAGTCGGCTGGAACACGAGGCCGCCCTGAACGCCGAGATTCAGGCCGCGTTTGGCCGGCACGACAGCGACGAGATGATGCATCGCCTGGTCGAGGCGGACGTGATGGCCGCACCGGTCAATACCTACGCCGAGACCTTTGCCGACCCCCAGGTGGTGCATAACCGGATGGCGGTCGAGGTCGAGCACGCCCGGGTCGGGAAAATCAAGGTCGGCGGCATTCCGGCCAAGCTGAAAAAAACGCCCGGCGCGGTCCGCCTGGCCCCACCCACCCTGGGCCAGCACACGCGGGAAGTCCTGCGCGAGCTGGGCTATGAGGATGCGGAGCTGGAGCGGCTGTTGCAGCAGGGCGTGATCAAGTAGGAGGAAGTCGGCATGCCACGCGGAGCGGACGGGATTGTCGAGGCGCTCAAAGACGCCGGGGCCAGCACTATTTTCGGCATCCCCAGTATCCACAACATCAGTATCTATGACGCCCTGCGCCGCGAACCGTCCATCCGCCATATCGTGTGTCGGCACGAGGCCGGGGCGACCCACATGGCCGACGGCTA
>JAAXHF010000016.1 GCA_012271025.1 Deltaproteobacteria bacterium
GCAATATCCCAGCCCGTACCCATTTTTCGGCCCAGGGGCACCTGGGCGTCACGTTCCTGGCGTAGGGCGTCTTTGCCGATATTGCGCGCGGCCGAAATGCCCTCAATGGCCATCGGGGTATCCATCAAACCGGGCATGATGGCGTTGACCCGAATGCCGTACTTGGCATTGCCGAGCGCCATCTGATGGGTCATGGCGTTGATGCCGGCCTTGGAGGTCTTATAGGCCAACATGCCGACCGAGCACACCGCCGCGATCGAGGAGATGCTGATGATGCTGCCGCTGCCCTGCTGGCGCATCACCGGCAGGCTGTGCTTGCAGGGCAGGAAGACGCTCTTCATGTTGACCTCCATGATCCGGTCCCAGGCCGCCTCTTCGAGGTGAGTCGGCCCCGAGTCCCGGTCGCCAATACCGACATTGTTATGCAGAATGTCCAGCCGGCCAAAGTGCTGGACACACTGCTCGACCATGCGCCGACAGTCGTCCGAGCTGGTCGCATCGGCCCCAAAGGCCACGGCCTGACCGCCCTCTTTGGCGATCATCTGACAGGTGTCCTGGGCGGACTCCAGCCGTCGGTCAACCACCAGCACTTGAGCGCCCTCGCGGGCATACACGATTGCAGTCGCCCGGCCGTTGCCGATGGTATCGCCCGGTGTCTGGCCGGCCCCAACAACAATCGCGGCCTTGCCTGTGAGTCGGTCTGCCATACGTCCTCCTTTACGCCAGGGTCATGCGCCCTGCGGTGTTTCACCGGACGCTAGCACCGTGCCCGGCCGGGGACAAGAAAGGGAAGGCTCAGCAGATTAGAGGAGCTTATCCTTATTGCCTTTGCATTTCATGGAAGTTTCACAAAAAGCGGCTTGACTGAATGAACGTTCATGTCATATTTGTAGCCCTTGGCAAACCACAGGAATGGACCACGGGCGATACCGTCGGGATGGCGGAGCCACCCGGATCGCACCCAGGAGGCACTAATGAGGCACCGAGCTGTCCGGCTCGTCGCACTGCTTGTCTTGGCGGCTGTGCTGGCCGCAGACCGACCGGTCGCGGCTCAGGAAACCGCCCAGCGCAGCTGGAAAACCCTGGACGAACTGTCCGGCCAGGAACTCCAGGCCATTGACCGGGCGACCGACACCCCGCGTCATCCCGAGGTGCCCTATCTACCGGCCGAGGCCTACCCGTTCACCCCACCCTACACGGCCGAAGAGATGGGCTATCGGCTGATGGAGTACAACCCCCGTCCACGCTGGTCGGGGGTGGTGGCCAACAGCTGGGCGTCGATTGGCGACACCGGCGTGCTGTTGAACCCCGGCAAGTCGATTACCTTTGTCGATTATTCGCCAACCGATCGCCGCATCACCGGGGTGCAGGCCGAGTTTCGTCTCAAGCCCGGTGAGGAAGTCTACCGCTCGCTGAGTCAGGGCGTGGCCCCGCCTGCGGCCGAGGGCTCGCAGTGGATTGCTATCCATTATCGGACCGACAAGAGCTTCCACAAGAAAGAAGAGCGTTTCCGCTACTCGTCATCCATTCGACGTGTGCGCCACCAGGTGCCGTGGCGCCGCCAGAGCCGTTTCCCCAATATGGCGCTGACCCCCGACGACTCCTACGGCCGCGACGCCTGGGAATTCCGCTGGAGGATTCTGGGCACCGATGTGGTGCATGAAACCATACGTTTTCCCCACACCCGGCCGACCATCATCCTGCGCGACCCCGAGACCAACGAATTTCGCCAGTATCAGACCGGGACGCTCAAACCGATGGGCGAATCCTACCCCTACTACCGGGCCGACGGCGGGATCGAGTCTTACGTTGTCGAGGCTGTTGCCCGCGAGGACTGGCTGCCGAACTATTATGTGCCACGCCTGATTTTCTGGCTGGACAAACACACGTTTTTTCCCCTGCGGGTCGAGCAGTACGGCCCGGATGGAAAATTGAACCATATTGAGGTGCGGATGGCCGATCTGTTCAACCCGGGCCTGGGCGAGCACGGCTATGGCACCCGCTTTATTGTCCATTGGCATATTCCGGGCGACATCATGTCCTACATGTGCAACGACAGCCATAAGGTGATCGACTGGGACGAGCGGGAAGCCGCAATCTATTTCAACCCCGACTTCATGCGCCGCCAGTGGTATCTCGACACCTCCATCAAAAGCCAGGCCGAGGTGAAATACCCGGAAGAATTCTTTCTGCGTCCGCACGTCTGGCCGGACCGCTTTCCCGACCAACGCCCCATACACCTGTCGGCCGCCATGCGGGCCAAGCTGCACGCCCAAAATACGGCCGACCGGCTGGTTTTTCAGGGAGACATCACGCCTGTCCAGGTAGCGGCCGAGCCGACACCCGCCAGCCCAGCCCAGCCCGGCGCCGACGAACACGGCACGGCGGCCCGCTACGTCCAGAATCCGGCCGACCGTCCCTGACCCGTTCCCTCCTGCGGGTGGGAGGCTCTGTGCCCTCCGGAGTCTCCCGCCCGCGCCCTCCAGACCGCCAGCCTCGCCTGCCCTTGTCCCCCACCGCCGGGCGGCCTATGCTCTGGCCCATCCTCTTTCGCCCCGAAAGGACTCAGCATGGAGTTCCGTTACCTTATCGTCGAGCAGGCAGACGGCATCTGTCGTATCACCCTCAACCGCCCCGAGCGGCTCAACGCTATCAACGTCCGCGTCGGCCTCGAACTCCTGGAAGCTTTTGAAGACTGCGAGCGGGACGCCGACGTGCGGGTCGTCATTCTGACCGGCGCGGGCCGGGCGTTCTGCGCCGGCGACGACCTCAAGGGCATGGCCGAGCCGGGCGAGCCCTACCGGGTGTACGACGATCCGGTCAAGCAGTACGTGCAGGGCGAGGGCCGCTGGCCGCTGATCCTGGCCAAGATGCGCGCCCTGTCCAAGCCGGTCATCGGCATGATTAACGGCCACGCCCACGGCGCCGGTTTCAATCTGGCCCTGGGCTGCGATCTGCGGGTGATGGCCGATACGGCCACCCTGTGCATCCCGTTTGTCAAGCGGGGGATCGCCACCGGCACCAGCCTCCTCCAGCAGTTTGTGGGCATTGGCAAGGCCATGGAGTGGGCCTTACTCGCCCCCCAGCTGTCGGCTCAGGAGGCCGAGCGCTGGGGGCTGGTGAATCGGGTCGTTCCCCTCGACCGGCTCGAAGACGCCACCCTGGAGTGGGCGCGCGAGTTTGCCCAGGGGCCGACCCTGACCTACGGCTATACCAAGTCGGCCATCCTGCACGGCTGGGAAACGACAACGCCGGACAAGGCCTACGAATATCAGGGCCAGGCCCTGTACTACGCCCGCCAGACCGAGGACTTTGAGGAAGGCCGGCGGGCCTTTCTGGAAAAACGTCCGCCGCGCTTCACGGGCAAATAAGACGCCTCACAAGTCCCCGACCCGGCGTGAGGTCACGGCCTCCCCGGTGCTGCCCCGGTTGACATGGCTGTTGCGCGCCTGGGCCTCCTGCTTGAGCGAAAAACGCCGCCACATATCCGGGCCGATGGCGGTCAGCCCGCCGTCGACGACCAGGGCTTCGCCGGTCACGAAGGCGGCGTCCTGGCTGGCCAGAAACAGGGCTGCGCCGGCGATGTCCTCGCCCTTGCCGTGTTCCGGCCAGGGTTGAAAGCCGTCCATCGCCTGGGCCGCCTGTTGGGGATTACCCTGGTCGGTCAGCCCGGTCAGAATCGCGCCCGGGCAGATGGCGTTGACCCGAATCCGATCTGGCGCGAGCTGAACGGCGGACGATTTTGTCAGATTGATCACCGCCGCCTTGGCTGCGGAGTAGACCAGCGGGCCGGACCCGCCGCTCAGTCCGGCGGTGGAGGCGGTATTGATAATCGCCCCGCCGTGGCCCTGTTTTTTCATCACCCGAGCGGCGTGCTTGATACCCAGAAATACGCCCTTGGTCAGCACGTCAAACGTATAGTCCCACTCCTCGACCGCAATGTCCCAGACCGGTCCGACCACCCCGCCGACCCCGGCATTATTGAAAATAATGTCGAGCTGGCCGAACTCCGACACCGCCAGCTCGACCATGGCCACAATATCGGCCTCCTTGGCCACGTCGGTGCGGATGAACCGCAGCGTATCCGTATGCCCGGCTCCGCGGGCCAGGCCGAGCGTTTTTTCGCCGTTGTCGGCGTTGTAATCGGCAATGACGACGCGCGCCCCTTCGTCAAGAAAACGCAGGACCGTGGCCTGACCCATTCCGCTCGCCCCACCGGTAATCACTGCCACTTTGCCTTCGAGTCTCATGGCGGCTGCCTCCTTGTGTGTTGCGTAGAGAGTCCGGCCACTGTAGCGCACTTTGGCTCGGCCGGCAGCACCGCTCAGACAACGGTAAAGCAAAAACGTTTATACCGCCGAATCAGAGCGAAATCTTCCTCGTTGTAGGTCGAGGGGAGCGAGCGGGAGAAATGCGGGAGCAAGGCTTCGTAGTAAGCCCGGCTGCGTATGGCGTTGATATAGACGCTGGTATCATACAGGGACTTATGAGCCAGACTGGTGACGGGCTTGGCCGAAGGCATCTTCCAGCTCTCCCTGTTCGCACAGCTTGCGGAACGCTCTGAGCGCTTCTTCCTGAAAGACGACAAGTTCAAGGGCACGCTCGACCGTCTCGGTTTCGGTCCGGGTTCCCAGGACTTTCTGCGATTTCTTATTCATCGTTCGATCAACTTCGATCAACTTGGAAGGGAACTCTGAGGTTGTGTTCAGCTCAGGATTCAAACGCTAGAGCGGAAAAGGCAGAACAAGCGAGCACTTCTACAGGGAATCGAGCCTCGTTGAAATCTGAAAAGGTCTTTTGTCCAAGAGCGGTCAGAAACGCCTTCCAGTGGGTCACATTCGTCCATTCATGCGAAGAATCGCCTGAATGAGGCTCAGAAGACGGTGGAAGAGATAATCGATATGCTTCCCTTCGGCGAGCCGTTCCTGGCTCATCTCGGAATGGCGTATTTGGAGGTGATTGCCGATCCAGGTCAGTTCTGTAGCCTCCCGCTCCAGCGCTGCGCGGAATTGGGGCGAGGATGAGCCAGCAGTATCGTCAAGGAGAGAGGTGATTTTCGCCTTCTTATCCGATCCACTACCTAGCGTCTTCAATCGTTCCCAAGCATCCCAGAGAACTTCCAACGCTTCACGCCGCACCACCTCGTTGGGATTGAGAAACTTCCGCCGTGCTGTCTCCAACAGACGATCAAGCTCGGCTTCACCTGTATCGAATTGAATTGCCGCAAGTTCCTCACGCAACACCGGTGCCGCAAGGCGTTCGATAGAGCCCTGTTCCGTGAGTTCATAGGCGAGGCCGTTGCGGCGCAATATCCGATTAACGTCATCGCGGAATTCGTCCTGGCCAGCCTCAATATCAAACTGCAGATGATAGTGGCTAAAATATGAGTGATACTCAATACGGTCAGGCTTCCCGACACACCGCCAGCAGAACTCGATCATATCGAGAATGTCCATGGTTTGCGGCAGCTCTTCAACCCGGACATCCCACGGGCATTGTTGTCAAGTCGGGATATCAGCTCGCAGGGCTTGCCAGAGCCGGTCGTCATCGCTGCCTATCGGTACAGGACCGTCGGGGCAGATTACGGGATAGCGCACGCCGAATGAACCATTCTCAATCCGAGTAGAGATGAGCGCCTGAATACCACCCCATGCGCGTTCGTCGATGTTCTCGTTGTCTCGGGAACGTTCCCCGTTTTCTCTCTCGCTGAAATACGTCATAAGCTTCTGAATATCCTGTCTGCTTCAATGAAGCACAATGCTAACGAAATCACGTTTGGCCCCTTCAGGTTCAAATTTGTCAATCGATATCATCCATGGGATCGGACTCCTCAAGATCAGTTCCGACATCATCGCTTTGCGACTGAATGGCCGCGACAATTGCTTTATTGCCCCGCGCCACAACCTGTATCAGCTCCTTAAGATATGCCGTCGTCTCGGCATGAGCACCGATGTAGCCGGAGCGGAGAAGGTCAAGAAAAGCGGTTTGACGAAGATATCGCCCAGCGAGGCCATTGAAACTGATGCGCACCCCTCCCTGTGGCCCCCGACATGCAGGGTCGGTGCGCAGCCGTTCAAAATGCTCAAGCGGCGTAATGATTGAGGCGTCCTTCAACGCGCCGGCGCGCTTGACAAACTTCAAATAAAAAATCTGCGGGTTCAGGCGATACTCGTACTGGCCTGGAGCATGTTGAATGCTGAACCGCCGCATACGCCTTATCTCGGAATCAAGCTGAGCGTCCGGTCTGTACATCCAATCTTTGCCACCTTCTTGCCTTTCGTACCGCTCAAGCATTTTGTATTGCAACATCACGATACTCTGTCGGGTTACGTTCAGGTAAATCAAGTCAACACCGAAGACATGTTCGAGCGGCAGACGGTTCGCGGTATAGACCTCAAGTTTCTCCAAACCTCTCTCGAAAACCGCATAGCCCGTGGCATCACCCCCAACGAGGTCGTAGTCTGGGACAAACCGAGCGTCGTATGCGATAACATTGTCTTCAAGGAGAGAAACTTCCTCCAACGCTGTCTCCTGCCTTCCGGTCAGTTGACGGGAGACGGCCTGGGCGGCGGCAGACAAGCCGAACGCGTGGAGGGCGGTCTGCACCGCATCTTTCTGCACGGCCGCCATTGTGTGAAAGCGGGTGGGAGAGGAAAGTGATGCGGCCGCGGTGCGCATAGGGCTACGGTTCGTTTCAATTTCCGCAAGCTTCTTGACCAAACGAACGCTCAGCTTGGAGGATAATACGGTGACCGACTCGTTGGAAGCGAGCCTGTTTTGCAGAGTCCTAGCATAGGGCTGCTCTCTGACAAGCTGCAGAAGATCAGCCTTTGATGAAGGGTGAATGCGCTGCGCAGTCTTTACGCTGATCCGGGTATCAAGAGTCGAGACGCGTCCGTGTGAAGCGACAAGTCCGAAATAGGCTTCAGTCTCCCGAGCGTATGTACCGAATATGAGGCACGCCGTGGGCGTTTTCACTTTCCTTACAGCTTCGTGGGATCTGACAATGGTGAAGTTGTTCGCACCACGACGAGAGTGGCGCAAATTCCACCAGTCCTCGTCTTCGAGTTGAAAGACGACGAGAGGCTTTCCCCGGACTGTCGCCTCCAATATGTCGAGCCAGTCTTCGCCCATTCCGTGTCACGCCGGCTAATCAAGTGACCTTCGACCCATCTCGGTCACAAAGCGAGGGAGTCGATCTCATCACTCCATCACACATTTCTCATCTCGTATTTGGGAGTGTAGAACTCAGGACCGGTCCTTATAATCCTTGCTGCTGAGAAGCAAAGGAGCCTAGCCCATGGCACGAGAGTGTAGCAACCCTAGCTGACCTGTCTATTGCCTGCGTCGGATCGAGGCGGGTTTTTCGGATGCTCTGCTGATCTTGATTGTCCGCCGTGTCTCTTGCATTTCCGGGGCCAGGGGTTGATAAGGCAGGAAGCTCTTGAGAGGACGATCCCTATGCAGTGCGGTATTTTTTATCAGCTCCCGTGCGCGCCCCAGCAGTCGATGCAGACCCGCTATCGCCAGACCCTGGAGCAGATCGTGTACGCCGATGCGCTCGGCTTTGACTCGGTCTGGCTGGCCGAGGCGCACTTCAACCCCAGCTTCTCGGTCATGCCCCGGCCACTGACCGTGGCCGCCGCCCTGGCCGCGCAGACCACACGCATCCGGCTCGGCATTGGCGTCAGCCAGCTGCCGCTCCACCATCCCCTGCACATTGCCGAAGAAGCGGCCACGGTTGACATGCTGAGCGATGGCCGCCTGGAGTTCGGGGCCGGTCGCGGGACCTGGAACCAGAATTTCGAGACCTTTGGCGTTCCCTGGGAGGAGCGCAGCCAGCGCCTTGAAGAAGCGCTGGACATCATTGAGCGGGCCTGGACCAGCCCACGTTTCTCCTACCACGGCGACTACTACGACTTCGACGCGGTCGAGGTCGTGCCCAAACCCGTCCAGCAGCCCTGTCCTCCGATTCATATTGCCGCCAACAGCCCAAGCACGGCCGTCTTCACCGGCCGCCGTGGCTATCGGGTACTCATGGCCGCCCCTATCCATCCCTGGCCCGACGATTTCCTGGGCCACCTGAAGCTCTACCGCGACACCTGTCAAGAGGTTCACGGTTCGCCGACGGCTGGGGGTGTATCGGCTCTGTTTTTCGTCTATCCCGGTAACGACAGAGCTGATGTACGCGCCCAGGTGGCCGAAAGCCTGGCCCATCATCCCATTGGCAAAGGACTCGACTATGCGGTGGCCGAGGAACGCATGGCGATCTACGGCCATCCAGACGAGTGTATTGCCAAGATTCGGAGCATCCAGGCAGAGATTCAGTGCGACCAGCTGCTGTGCGCCCTGAATCCGGGCGGCCTGATTCCGCACGACAAGATGCTCGTCGCCCTGCGCCGCCTTGCCGAAGAAGTCCTGCCGGCCATCCGCGACCTGTAAGGGCAGGTTTCAAACCCGCCCCTACCGCCTCTTGCGTCATACCTCAGACGCGAGGATGAATTTCCAGGCTATCGACCTGTCTCAGTTGGGGAAAGATCTTCGCCCACAGGCTGACGATACCGATTGTGCCCAGTCCGCCCAGCACGACCGCCGGCACCACCCCAAACCAGGCCGCAGTCACCCCGGACTCAAACTCTCCCAGCTCGTTTGAGGCGCCGATAAAGACCGACTCGACCGCGCTGACCCGCCCCCGCATGTCGTCGGGCGTGGCGACCAGGACCAGGACGCGCCGAATCACCACGCTGACCATGTCGGCCGCACCCATCAGAAACAGCATCAGGAGCGACAGCCACAGCGTTTCGGACACGCCAAACACAATCGTGGCCGCCCCGAACACCCCGACCGTGGCGAGCAGAATCCGCCCGGCGTGCTGCCGAATGGGACGACGGGCGACAATCATGGCGGTCAGCAGCGCCCCGGCTGCCGGCGCACTGCGCAGGATGCCCAGGCCGGTCGGCCCGACAAACAGGATATCCCGAGCGTACACCGGCAGCAGCGCGGTAGCCCCGCCCAGCAGCACGGCAAACAGGTCGAGCGAGATCGCGCCCAGCACAATCGGCTGGGTGCGAATGAAGTGGATACCGGCCACAACCGTCGCCCAACTCGCGGCTTTTTTCTGGCTCACCACCCGCTGAATCCGAATCGACACCACCAGCAGCGAAGAGCCGAGCAGCAGCAGGCCGGACACCCCATACACGACCGCCGGCCCCAAGGCGTACAGCATGCCGCCGACCGCCGGGCCGGCAATGGTGGCCGTCTGCCAGGCCGAAGAACTCCAGGCCGCAGCATTCACATAGTGGCGCTGGGGCACCAGGTTTGGCATCAGCGCAATGCCGGCCGGAAACACAAACGCCCGCGCAGTCCCAAACAGCACCAGCACGCCGAAAATCAACACAACATTGGTATTGCCGCTCAGGATCAGGGCCAACAGCAGGACTGAGCAGACGGCCTCCAGCCCGGTACACAGGCCCAGGATCGCGCGTCGGTCGTAGCGGTCAACCACATAGCCGGCGATCAGAGCCAAGCCCAGCCCGGGCAAAAACTGGGCCAGGCCGACAAAGCCCAGATCCAGGGGCCGGTGGGTCATGTCATACACCTGCCAGCCAATCGCAACCGACTGCATCTGGGTGGCCAGGGTGGAGAACAGCCGAGAGGCCCAATAGCGCCGAAAGGCGGGGTAGGAAAACGCGGAGGTCGCAGGATCGGAAGGTGTTTGTGCCAATTGAGAAAACGGTCTCCCGCAGTGGTGTTCGGTACACGAAGAGCGGGCAGCTTAGCAGACAAACGGGAGGCCGTCACACTGCCGGCGCACCTCGCGGCCGCTTCACACGGCCGGCCCACATATCCGCTTGCTAGCGATTATCTCTGAGTTAGTAACGATTAGTGTTTGGCGAGTGTTGCTCGTGCTATTTGCTCGAAGTGCGGCTTCTTGGACGGAAAGTCTGGGTCAGAAACCCACTCTCCGGCTTCCAGTTCTCGAATCAACTGCCGTTCTTCTTCATCCAGCGGCTCTTCTTGAGAACGGATATTTTCGCGGGACATGGCTACTCCTCTCTCGCGTCATCTCATCAACTCTGCGGTCTGTACGCAATATGCACATCGGCCCGGCTTGAACGCGGACCTGCCTTTTTTGGCAAGCGCGTCAGCCGAGGGCTCTCACCGCCCACCCGCCTTTCTGCTAGGCTTGGGCGGAGTCTGGAAAGGAGTACGCCAATGTCCGAACCAACCGACAGCCCGAACACACGTCCCATTGATACCGGAACACAGCAGCTCTTGTGCCATATCGAAGACGGCGTCGGGGTGGTGACCTTCAACCGCCCGGAAGCCCGCAACGCGCTGTCCGATATTCTGACCCCGGCCCTGCGCCGCATCATGCCCGAGCTGGCGGCCATGCCCGAGGTCGGCTGCATCCTGCTGACCGGCGCCGGCCAGGCCTTCTGCGCTGGCGGCGATGTCAAAAGCATGAACGCCGGACCGCCAGTCGAACAGACCACTGAACAGAAGATTGCGACTCTGCGCCACAAACAGGCGACCCTGACG
>JAAXHF010000036.1 GCA_012271025.1 Deltaproteobacteria bacterium
GACACCAGCGGCAGGGAATATCTCGACCTGCTGTCCGGTATTGGCGTAACCGGCATCGGCCATACCCATCCGGCGGTGGTCCGGGCCGTTCAGACCCAGGCCGAGCAATATCTGCACGCCATGGTCTACGGTGAATACATCCAGCGGCCCCAGGTCGATCTGGCGCGGCGACTGGCCGAACTGACCCCTGGCGAGCTGTCGGTGACCTATTTCACCAATAGTGGCACGGAGGCGGTCGAGGGCGCGCTCAAGACGGCCCGGAAGTATACTGGCCGCTCCGGTTTTGTCAGTTTTGTCGGCAGCTTTCACGGCGATACGTTCGGCTCCGTGTCGGTCGGGGGCAATCCGGTCTATCGCGACCCGTTTGAACCCCTGCTGCCAACCACGACCTTTCTGTCCTTTAACGACCGCTCGCCCTTGCACACCATCGACGAGACTGTTGCCGCCGTCATTATCGAGCCCATCCAGGGCGAGGGTGGCGTTCGTATCCCGGACGACGACTATCTGCCGGCACTCCGCCAGCGCTGTTCCGAGGTCGGCGCTTTACTTATTTTTGATGAGGTGATTACCGGCTTCGGGCGGACCGGCAGGCTGTTTGCCAGCGAGCACTGGCAGGTCACACCGGACATCTTGGTGGTTGCCAAAGCTCTGGGCGGCGGTATGCCTCTCGGGGCGTTTATCAGTACCCCGCAGATTATGGAGACCTTATCGCACGACCCGGCCCTCGCCCATGTCACAACGTTTGGCGGGCATCCGGTGTGCTGTGCCGCGGGTCTGGCCGCACTCGACGTGCTGCTTCAGGACGGCCTCGTACAGCGGGCCCAGGACAAAGGAGCGGAGTTCCGTCGCAAGCTTGCAACCCTGGTCGAGACCGGCCGGTGTACTGCCGTGCGGGGACGCGGTTTGCTGATCGGCCTGGACTTCCCTACCCCGCAATTGACCCAGCAGTTTGTGCAGGACTGCCTTGCCCAGGGTCTCGTCCTGGGTTGGACCCTGCACGAAGATACGGTTGTCCGTCTGGCTCCACCGCTCGTGATTTCTTCAGAAGAGATTGAACGCGCCGTGTCGGTCATGCAGCAGGTACTGGAGCGTCTCTAGTCGGGACTATGAGCCAACCCCTGACCCCCAATCCCCAACCCCTAACCTCTCAGTCCTGCTCGATTTTCCCCCAGGCGTGCACCTTGGTTGGCGAGATGCGGACCATGGCGTTGTTGGCGAAGGTCAGGTCCATGACGCGATACTGGGGATAACGTTCGCGCAGCCGGGCCAGGATGCCGGCGTATTCGACTTCATCATCCACCAGCGCGGTCGTGCCGGTTATGAGGACATAGGCGAGCCGGGTCCAGTCGTCGTCATAGTCGTCAATCACAATGGCCGCCTGCGGATTTTCCAGCATATTGCGGATGCGCTTGAGGGGTTTGCCGGTTTGGCGCTTGGGCTTGTGGTCCACCACAAAATAGACATGCTCGCCATCAAAGGCATAACAGAACGGAATCACGTGCGGCTGGCCCGCGGCGTCAGCGGTCGCCAGACGGGCAACCACGTGGCCATTGATGAAACGCTGAACGGGCTCTGAAATCATGACGGGCATACGACGGGCTCACCTTTCTGCCGGGGTCAGCGCAGCGGTCTCGTTCTGCTCGGCTTGCGGAGCAGCTTGGGAAGACTCGCCACAAAAAGACGCCTGGGCCTCACGGTATAATTCCTCAGCCCGGCCGGCGTAACGCGGAGAAAAATGGAAAACCCGCAGCTCCCGGGCGTGAGCGGAACGCCCCAGGAGGCCGGCCTGCTTGGCGGTGAGATGGTAGCGCCTGGCGGCCTGGTCTTCGTCGGCGTCCAGAAATGGAGATTCACAGAAAAAGACATCCGCGTCCTGGGCCAGGGCCGCGATGCGTTCCGTGTTCTCCGGGCTGAAGAGCGTGTCCACCACATAGGCAAATTTCTGTCCTTGGGTTTCCTTGACCAGCGATCCCCGTAGCTCGCCCAGGCTGAAATCCCGAGAACGGTCCTGGCCGTTTTCCTGCCACGTGGCCGTGACCACGGCGCTATCCGGCTCCTCCCTGCGCAGGGCGTTCTTGAGCCCAGACAACCACGGGCCGGGGGGAACACCCAGCCGCGCCAAGCAGGTGGTATCCACATTCAGATGGCTCTTCTCTTCCAGCGCGAACGCCAGGGAGTAAATGCGGTGGTCAAGATGGGTCGCACGGATGCAGAATGCCGGCTCATCCACGACCAGCCCGTGGAAGGGCTGTTCAGGCCGCGCCTCACGCCGAAAACCGCTTGCCGCCCGAAAGACGGCCCGCCGGACCGAATCCGGCCAGACCTCTGCCACCTCAAGCGAGAACCCATAACCGTCCACCAGATTCCAGGTATAGCCGCGCAGTTTCCCCTCAACACAGTCCAGAATACCGGGCGGCCCACACAGCCACAGGGTCTGGTCCCGACCCAGAAACACGCGCAGCAGCCGGTCAAACCCAATGAAGTGATCCATATGGCAGTGCGAGACACACACGTGGCTGACCCGACACAGGTCTCCGGCGGGGAAGCTGTCGTTCTGACCGAGGTCGAACAGGACGGCCCGGCCTTCCCAGCGCAGTTGAATATACAGTCCGGGGTCGCCAAACGGCCCGTTTACCAGACGGGGAACAAAGGCGGAATTCATGGCAATGGTGCAGTCTATTTCTTGATGATCCGAGGTTCAAACCGTGAGTGATATTATCCGTTGTGTCCCTCCGGTTTGCAAGACAGGACGGGCGAGCGAGATATAGCAGTTTGGAGGTAGAGAATCCCCTCCTGAGTAGGGAAGAAAATCAGGGTTATTGACAGCCGCCTGACTGGTCGCTACCCCTACTGAAACCGACGCCAGCAAGAGCGGACGGGCAAAGGGAGTGACCGGCAATGGCGACGATGATCACCGAGGACTGTATTAACTGTGGGGCGTGTGAGCCCGAGTGTCCCAATACCGCCATCTATCAAGGCGG
>JAAXHF010000242.1 GCA_012271025.1 Deltaproteobacteria bacterium
TGAAGTCGAAGGGCTACACAGCATCGGAATTTGCTCTAGCAGGGGCTATTCACTGGGCGACAAAGCCGCCGTCGACCGGCAGCTGCGTGCCGGTCACAAACGACGCGGCCGGCGAACACAGCCAGACCACCGCCCGGGCGATCTCTTCGGGCTGGCCAATCCGCCCGACCGGATGGACGCCGGCGAAGCGCTCTTCGAGGTGGGGATTTTTCTGCAGCCCACGCTCGAACATCGGCGTTCTGATCACCCCCGGACATACGGCGTTGACCCGGATGCCGGCCTTGGCATATTCCAGGGCGGCGGTCTTGG
Source organism: Deltaproteobacteria bacterium (assembly GCA_012271025.1). The sequence goes on from JAAXHF010000242.1 coordinate 310, forward strand.
TCAGGCCGTTCACCCCGTGTTTGCTGGCCACATAGGCCGGGCCGTAGCGAAAGCCGACCAAGCCGGCGACCGAGGCGGTGTTGACGATTGCGCCCCCGCCGTGGCCGAGCATGTGCTGGATTTCGTACTTCATGCACAGCCACACGCCCTTCAGGTTGATGCGAATGACCTGCTCCCAGCGCTCTTCCGCATAGTCGCCGGTCTTGGCCATGCCGCCCTCGATGCCGGCATTGTTGAACGCGCAGTCGAGGCGGCCGTAGGTCTCGACGGTTTGCCCCACCAGAGCCTGGACCTCGGCCGCTCGGGTGACATCGGTTTCGATGAAGGTGGCCTGGCCGCCTGCGGCGCCGATGAGCCGGGCCGTCTCCTGGCCGGCCTCGACCAGCACATCCGACACCACGACCCGGGCGCCCTGACGGGCAAACTCCAGCGCGGTCGCTCGGCCGATGCCGCCGCTGCCGCCCGTCACCAGGGCAACCCGCCCGTCAAGCGTTCCCGCCATGCCATGTCTCCTTTCTAGTCGGTGGACGCCACCGCCCCGCCCCGCAGTTCCTCAACCTCGTCCGGGTCGGGCATGAGCACAAACTCGGGATACGCCTCAATACCGAGTTCCATGGCGTCCTGACCGATCTCTTCGACGTTGCGCGCGACCCGGACGCCCAAGACCTTTTCCAGGGCCATCCAGGTCAGCCACGAAGTCCCGAACACGAAGACGCCTATCGCAATCACTCCCAGGAGTTGGACGCCAAGGTTTCCGCCGGCCGCGATGCAGACCGCCAGCGTGCCCCACATGCCGGCGACCAGATGGGCCGGAATCGCCCCGACCACGTCGTCCAGCTTGAGGGTTTCCAGCAGCTTTATGCCGCCCAGGCACAGCGCGCTGCCCAGCGCCCCGATGATGACCGCCCAGTAATGCTCGACAATGTCCGGTCCGGCGGTAATCGACACCAGACCGGCAATGGCGCCGTTGAGGATGGCCATCAGATCGACCCGGCCGAAGATGGGCCGCGACAAAAACAGGGCGGCCACGACCCCCGCCGAGGCGGCCAGATTGGTGTTGGCCAGCACATTGCTCATGGCCACCGCATCGGTCACGCCGCCCAGGGCGAGTTGCGAGCCACCGTTGAAGCCGAGCCAGCCAAACCACAGGATCAGGACGCCCAGGGTCACCAGCGGCACGTTTGAGGGGGGCGTGACTTTGACGCCGCCGTTGCTGCGAAACTTGCCGAGCCGCGGCCCGACGATGATGACGCCGGCCAGCGCCGCCCAGCCGCCGGTCGAGTGCACGATGGTGGAGCCGGCGAAGTCCTGGAATCCCATCTGGTTGAGCCAGCCTTCGCCCCACGTCCAGGCGCCGACAATAGGGTAGATGATCGCCGTCAAAATAGCCGTGAAGGTCAGGAACGACCACAGCTTCACCCGCTCGGCCAGCGCCCCCGATACGATAGAGGCTGCGGTGGCGACAAAGACCATCTGAAAGAACCAGTCCGACATGGTCGCGTAGCTCTGGCCGAGGACGGCGGCCTGGGCCTGTGCCTGACCGGATAACAGGGCCAGCTCATCCGCCGAAGGACCGTACAGGAAGGAGACCGAGCCGATCCAGGCGCCGACATCGACGTACATGAGGTTGTAGCCGATAAAGTAGAAGGTCAGCCCGGAGATTGAATACAGGCCGATGTTTTTGAGGCAGATCACGGACGCGTTCTTGGTGCGTACCGAGCCGGACTCCAACATGGTGAAGCCCGCACACATCCACATCACCAGCGCGCCCCAGATGAGAAACGAGAAGGTGTTCAGGACAAACTGTGACTCTTCGTCTATGGCCGCCTGGGCGGGGTCGGCCAGCAACACGAGGCCGGCTAGTGCCAACACCATGGCGGCTGCCACCGGGCGGTAGATACGTGTGTTTGATTCGTGTCCGTTCATGCTCGCCTCCCGGTTCGTGGCGGACCGCCCCCTGATCTCGGTCACAACTGCGTCCCTGTTCATACGCATATGTTCTCCTTTCTCCGGACACCTGAGGTTTGAGAGAACCCCGTCCCCTTCCACAGCCTGAACACATGGCGGCTCTTCACCCGTCTTGGAGGAGGGCCTCCAACACTTTGCGCGGGTGGTCCGCAGCTTTGGCGACTTTCTTCCAGTGCTTTTTCACTTTGCCGTCCGGTCCTACCCAGACGGTTGAGCGGATGACGCCCAGCGTCTTTTTGCCGTACATCATTTTCTCGCCGTAGGCCCCGTACCTGGTCATGACTTTCTTGTCGGGGTCGCACAGCAGGGGAAACGGCAGTTGGTGTTTAGTGACAAACTGTTAGTGTGAGGTCTGACTGTCGGGGGAGATACCGATCACGACCGCCCGTCGTTCCTGGATAGCGTGCCAGACATCACGAAAACCGCAGGCTTCTTTGGTACAGCCGGGGGTGTTGTCCTTGGGATAGAAGTAGAGAATGACATCCTGGCCTCTGAAATCTTTGAGCGAGACCGTATTCCCGGCCGCGTCTTTGAGACGGAAGGCCGGGGCGGCTCTGCCTGCTTCGACCGGCATCGTCGTGTCCTCCTCGTCTTGTACGTTTGGACATCAGTGCTTGTATCAGCTTTTTTTCTTCCAGATCAATTGTCTGTCACTCAGGCCTGATCGCTTTTCACTCGTTTGGCCATGAAGATGTCCGGCTTGCCCCAGCCGTTGGCGTCTGGCATCACGCCGACAAGAACGAAGCCCACCTTTTGGTAGAACTCGTAGGGATGATCCCGAAGATTTTTTATGCTCGCTACGTGTGACAGGGGGGCGGGATACAGGTCTGTGGCGGAGAGGCTCGTCTGGCTATTCTCATCATCGGTGCCAAGCCAGAGGGTGAGGCCGTTCCGTTCCCTCACCCGTTCCTCCAGGTCTGCCACTAAGACCCGCCCGATTCCCGTTCTTTGATGGGAAGCGCGGACCACCAGCGGGTGCAGCTCCCAGACATGTCCACCGTACTGTCTGATTCCTCCAATCCATCCCAGGACTTCACCGCTGTCGTCAACGGCTATCCTGCTGAGGCGATCCTGTGCAAAAGACTCTTCCACCTCCTTCAGGGCAGCCTCCATGTCCGGCCAAGCCGTGGGATGGTGCTCCTTGAACCCTTCGAGCAGCAGGCTGGCGACTTGCTCAACAGCCTTTCGGTCCTCTGCCCGCAGAGTTCTGATGCGCATCTTTCGGTGCCTCCCGCAAAGCAAAGCGCCGGGTGAAAACCCGGCGCTCGCATCAACAGTCAGGGCAGGAGCAAGCCTGCCCGGCTGGCCTATTCGCTGGCCGTGTCGTAGCTGCGCAGCATCTTGCCCGGCAGCGCGCCGGTGCACTTCCGACCCTCAAAGGTGATGCCACCGTTGACGATCGTATAGTGGTAGCCGTCGGCCTTCTGGACCCGCCGCCAGTCGTTGTTGGGCAGGTCGGTGACGATCTCCGTCGGCAACACCTTGAGCTTCTCCAGATCGTACACGACGATATCGGCCGGCATGCCCTCACGCAGCCAGCCGCGGTCGCGGATGCCGATGGCCCAGCCCAGCATGGTCGACAGCCGCCAGTGGGCCTCTTCCAGGCTCATGAGCTGCTTGTCGCGCACCCAGTGGCCCAGGAAGTGGGTCGGATAGCGACCGGTGGTCAGGAACTTGGTATGCGCGCCGCCGTCCGAAGCGCCGATCAGGCTCATCGGGTGCTTGACGATCTCGCTCACCGCTTCCTCATCACCGTTGATGAAGTCGTGCAGGGCGAACTCGGTGCCCAGGTTCTCCTCGACCGCCAGATCCAGCATGGTGTCAACCGGATGTTTGCCCAGCTTCTGGGCGACCTCGGCGATGGTCCGACCCTCCAGGTCCTTGTTCTTTTCGAGACACACCTCGGCGATGGTGGTCTTGTCCCAGTTGAACAGCGAGATCTGGGCCGCCTCACCGTCCTGACGCTTCTTCTCCATGACCGTCGGCGTATTCTCCATGTCCTTTCTCAGGGCTGGACGCCGGGCCGGGTCGGACAGCTTGGCTTTGCGCTCCTCGTGGGTGCCGACTGTGGCTTCGTTCCAGGACGCCAGCTGGTCAAACAGCCCGACGGTCTCGAATTTGAACTCAAATTCGATCGGCAGGCAGATGTTGACCGGCAGCACGACCGCCTCACGGAAGACTTCTTCGGTCCAGTCCAGCTGGCTGCGCCAGACGCTGGGGTTGGTGGGATCGTAGATGATGGCGTTCCAGTTCACCGGCCGGCCGCTGGTCTTGGCCAGCTCGACCAGGAAGTCGCGCCCCAGCCCCTGCAGGGCGTGGCCCATGGTCCATTCGATCGAGCCACGGTTGAACTCGCGCATGACCTTGGCCATTTCCAGAAACTCCTCGCGCGGAGCCACGTGGGTCGGCAGATAGCCGCCGTCGTAGTCGCGGTTGGCCATGCTGAAGCTGGCCGAGAAGCCGAAGCCGCCGGCCTCCATGCCCTCGCGGACCAGGTGCTTCATCAGGTCAACCTGTTCCTGGCTGGCCTTATAGTCCGGGTCGCGGGCCGCGTCCGTGCCCATCACCCAGGCGCGCAGCGGAGAGTAGGGAATGAGCGAGGCCGCATTCACGCCCGTGCCGTGGCGTTCAATGCTGTCCAGGAATTCGGGGAAGGTCTCCCAGTCCCAGCGCATCGAGGCCTGCATGATGGACATGGGAATCGTCTCGGTGCGTTCCATGCGCAGCATCGCCCGCTCGCGGTCCTCGGGCCGGACCGGGGCAAAGCCAAAGCCGCAGTTGCCGATGGCGACAGTCGTCACCCCGTGCCAGCCCGACAGCGTGGCGTAGGGGTCCCAGCCGGTCAGGGCCGCATCATAGTGGGTGTGGATGTCCATGAAGCCGGGCGCCACAATCAAGCCGGTGGCGTCAATGACGCGCTGGGCGCTGCCCTGAACATTGCCCATCGCCGCGATCTTTCCGGCCCGGATACCAACATCCCCCCGGAACGCGGGCATCCGCAAGCCGTCGACGATCGTCCCGTTTTTAATGAGCAGATCATAATCAGCCATGCGATCCTCCTTTTTGCTCATGCGAGCAGGCTAATGGTGAAACCAAAAAAATGACGTGAAATCCCATGTGCCCGGCCGCACTTCCGTGCAGCCTGTCATCCTCGGATTCAAGAGACTCTTTGGCTTCTAGCACACCCGGACCGGCTTTTACAATGGATGAAATGAGTAAACGTTCAGTCGGGAAAGGGGAGAACCCACCCCCCGGCTTCGCCGGACCCCTCCCAGGAGGAGATGCTTCGACTTCGCCCTTCGGGCTACGCTCAGCATGACCGGACATCCCGAGCGTAGCGAAGCGGAGTCGAAGGGAGGGCCGGGGTGGGTGCCTTTTGCATCA
>JAAXHF010000280.1 GCA_012271025.1 Deltaproteobacteria bacterium
GCATGACCCTGGCCCAACTGCTCAAGAAGTTCCCGGACAATGCAACCGCTGAACAGTGGTTCATTGATACGCGCTGGCCGAACGGTATCCGCTGCCCCAAGTGTGATTCGGATAACATCCAGGAGCGGGCCACGCGCAAGCCTCAGCCTTACCGTTGCCGGTCCTGCCGCAAGGATTTCTCCGTCAAGACAGGGACACTGATGCAGGGGTCAAACCTGGGCTTTCAGACGTGGGCGCTGGCGACGTATCTGCTCACCACCGGGATCAAAGGCACGTCCATCATGAAGCTGCACCGCGACCTGGGCATCACGCAAAAATCCGCGTGGCATCTGGCCCATCGGATTCGGGCAAGTTGGACGGACCAGGGTTCGTCCTTCTCTGGCCCGGTTGAGGTGGATGAGACGTATGTCGGTGGCCGGGAGAAGAACAAACACAGCAGCAAGAAGATCAAAGGCGCAAAGGGCACGTTCGGCAAGACGGCGGTCGTGGGTATGAAGGACCGAGAAACGAACACCGTCCAGGCGACCGTGATTGACCGCACCGACCGCCCGACTCTCAGCGACTTTGTGGCTGATCGCACTGCCCCTGGAGCCAAGGTCTACAGCGACGAACATAGCGGCTACGACTGGGTTGAGAACCATGAGATTGTCCGCCATAGCGTCAAAGAGTTCGTCAGGGACCAAGCCCATACGAACGGCATTGAGAGCTTTTGGGCGCTGCTCAAGCGGGGCTATGTCGGGACGTACCACAAGATGAGCAAGAAACATCTTGGCCGGTACGTGAACGAATTTTCCGGGCGGTTCAATCAGCGTCCACTGGATACGGTAGAGCAGATGGAACAGATGGCGCGGGGACTGGAAAGGAAGCGGCTGCGGTACTCAGACCTGACCGCAGGCTAGAAACAGAAAGCCCGGCTCAAATGGGCCGGGTTCTAGTCTACAGAGTTTTCAGTATCCTGTCGTACTCGGTATGGCTGCCTATCCAAAACCAAATCATTTTATCTTCAACAAGTGCCCCAATGGCCCGATATTGCAGAGATATCCTAACAGAATAGATGGGGTCTGTGTCTGATACCTTTTCTAAATTCAAACTCGGATGATCCGGCTGGGCTGCGAATAGCTTGTAGGCAACCTTTGCTTGTTGCCGGATTCTTGCTGGCAGTTTGGCGTAAAGGCTGCGGAACTTAGCCGTTCTTTTAGACCTCACAGCTCATCTATTACAAGGTCTTGAGTTCGTCCAGCGCGATCTTCTTCGAGGGCTTCAGCGGCCATTTTTTTCAACAAAGATTGCGATTTGGGCGAGGCGAACAACTGAGCCCAGCGCTCTTCAGATTCCTGCTCGGTCATGGGCGTAGACGGAGAATCGGGGTTGTCTTTCAGGGTCGTCCGGCTGACTCCTAGCCCCACCCCCTGCGCGACATAGCCACTATCCTGCTCCTTTGCGCTCATTTGATGTCTCCCTTTTGGTGTCTGGCTCACTGGGGTTGTGCCCCTATGACCCGGATTTCTCCGGATGACGCCAATTCTTCTTCGGCGGTCCAGCGAAGATAGCCCGTGCAACATTCTCCGGGGTATCGGGGATCAGATCGGGCATCGGCTTGGGTGGCCGGCCGCCTAGATTGCGCGCAGAAATGCGCTTTTGTGGCGCTTTCCTCTTGGCTCCCATACGATGGTCCTCCTTGTTCTACTAAAGCGGTGTTTTGCGCCATCTTGTTACACAGCTTAACAGTTAAACTGTTTAACATGTTAAACTTGGCACCTGTCAACCCCCCACAAAAACTCGGGTAACACCGTATATAATTCCCTTTGAAAAGAGGGACTGAGGGGGATTTTCTGGCGTGGTTGATGCAGTCGGAGCGGGCTACTGGGGATAAGACACGGCACCCATTTCCCCTCTGAGACATCACTCAAGAGACGGTCACGACGCCTGGAACTCGTTGAGCCGGATGCCGTGCTCATCGATCCAGCCCGAGATCAGTCGAGCCGGCGTGCGATCAAAATAGATATTACGCACCCGGACGTGCGGGCCGAGCGGCGGCTGCCCGGGACTCAGCTCGGCCGGGTCCATCTCCTCGAGCGCGGGCTCGGGCAGCCGGGGCGGCCGGCGTTTGCAGCTTTCGGCGCACACATAGACCGGCACCCGCTGGTCATGAGCGACGAGCGCCAGGACATAGGTTCCGGCCTTGTTGATGACGCTGCCGTCAGCCAGGATGCTGTCCGCCCCGATCAGGACCATATCCGCCTGGGGCACGAACAGGCCAAGCTGGGCATCGGTGATCAGGGTAGTGGGAATGCCCCAGCCGGACAGACGCGCCGCCAGCCGGCGTCCCTCGTACAGCGGGCGCGACTCGGTGACAATCGCCCGGACATGGGCGGCCGGCAAGGACCGGAAGACGGCCAGGACAGTCGAGCTCAGGCTGTGGGTGAGAAGAGTCTGGCCGGCCCCGATCAGGCGGTGCGCCTGGGCTGCGACTTTGCCCAGTGCGGCGCGGGATTCCTCGGCCAAACCCTGGGCAGCCTCGGCCGCCTGACGCCGGGCCTCGACCAGGCTTGTCGCCGGCAGACCGGCCAGCCGCTCCTGCCAGCGCAGCAGCAGGGTCTGGATAGGGGTCATGCTGGGACGGCTGGCGGCCAGCTGTTCGGCCTGCTCGCCCAGCCGACGGTAGAGGCCGGCCATGGCCTGCCCGGCCTCGGTCTGGGGGACGGGCGTCAGGCGGGCGCTGTCGGCCATGAGAGCCAGGCACTGACGGGCCAGTTCGGCTGCGCCATGGCTGCGGTCTTCGGCAATGGCGCTGAGTCGGGCGGCAAAATCCAGGACATTTTTCTCTCGGGCGGGTCGTGTCATAGGCAACTCCACACACATTGGCCTGGCGGACGCTGGGTCAGCCCTCATTGCGGTCTTGAGGCGGTCGGAGGAGGCTGGCGGCCGTAATAGTCCAGCGTCCGCGAGATGACCCGGGGTGGCTCAAAAGACGGCGCCTGGCCGACGAGAATCCGGGTCTGAATCGTTTGCAGGGTCCAGTTGCCAAAGGCATCGGACTGATAGCGAAAGGAGCGCTCGCGCTTGAATCTGCCGTTCTGGCGGTAGGTAATCTCGGCCTGGGGCTGGCCGCGATGGTTGTAGCGCACGTCGGTGCGCTGGCTGAGGCTGCCGTCCGCAGCGTAGTCATAGACACTGTCCGAAACCAGCCCGCCAAGATAGTCGTAGCTGGCAGTCCGGGTCCGAACCGGGGTCGGCGCGGCGGCGTACCACTGTTGCTGGACCAGATTGCCCCCTTCGTCATAGCTGGAGACGGTCCGGGTGAGAATCTGCCCGGTGGGGCTGAGCTGTTGCGAGGCGACTTGATTGCCTGCGGCGTCGTAGCTGAAGACTGTCCGCGCCGTCAGCTCCTGGTCCGAGCCGTAGCTCAGCGACTGGCTGAGTCGCCCGGCGCTGTCATAGCTGGAGACCTGCCGAGCGCTAAGCCGCTCGTGGCTGTCGAAGTGCAGGGTCTCGGTCCGCCGGCCGCTCTCATCGTAGCGAAACCGCAGGCGTCGCTGCCGAACGCCGTCCTCGGCGTACACCAGCTGTTCGGTTTTACGGCCCTGCCGGTCATAGCTGGCGGTGTGCAGCGTGCGCTGCCGAGCGATTTCCCACTGGCCGTCCTTTTTCACCAGATCGGCCTGCGTGACCGTTACCGAGCGAACCGGGC
>JAAXHF010000185.1 GCA_012271025.1 Deltaproteobacteria bacterium
GGGAGCAAGAGAGGGTGGCGGTCCGGGCGGGATGCGGGTCCGGTCAACCGGCAGATGGGCCGGCGTCTTTGTCGTACCACAGCTCACCAGATATTCTTGTGTGGATGCCATCGTCTTCCCTCCTTTACGGCAAGACCTTCGTTACCAACCCACGGCGTACGACGCACGGCGCGGGTCGGCGCCGCCGGCCAGCACACCGGCTGTTGGCTCAACGTGAATGCAGCACACGGCACCAGCCCGCCACACCCAGTCCGGCCACCGGTGCACCTGGTGACCACGCTCGGATAACAGCGCTCCGGTCTCCTCGTCGACACGGCCCTCGATATTCAGCCGACCGGGATGGTAGGCGTGCGGTTCAAAGGAATCCGGGAAGCTGTAGCTGGCAAAGCGTGGCGCTTCGACCGCTTCCTGGGCCTCCATGCCAAAGACCGCAGTGTTGAGCAAGGTCTGCAACATGGCCTGAGGCTGAACATCACCGCCGGGAGAGCCCAACACCAGAAAGGGGCGTCCGTCGCGCAGGACCAAGGCCGGGTTGGGGGTCAGGCGGGGCCGTTTTCCAGGGGCGACACAGGAAGCATGATTCGGGTCGGCCCAGGACTGCGAACCGCGTGATGATGGACACACGCCCGTCCCCGGCACGACCGGCATATCAGATGAGGTATCGCTCGGAGTGGCAGAGAAAGCATTGCCATGCCGGTCTATGACGCAGACGTACGAGGTGTCCAGGCCGGGCTGGGCCGTCTCGTTCGGCGCTGGACCGAGCTCGGCGTCAACCGCCGCCCGGCCGCGCTTGGGGTCGCCGGCCGGTGGCATCTCGGGCCAGGCTTCATTCTCCCGAATCAGGGAACGGCGTTGCTCGGCATAGTCCTTGGACAACAGCTCCTCGATGGGCACCTCAACGAAGCGCGGGTCGCCGTAGTAGCGGTCCCGGTCGGCAAACGCCAGTTTGAGCGCTTCGGTCACCGTGTGAATATACTGGGGCGAATTGTGGCCCTGGGCCGCAAGATCGTAGCCTTCCAGGAGATTCAACGCTTGCTGCAAGACCGGTCCCTGACACCACGGGCCACAGGCGTAGACGTCAAGGTCCTGGAATGTCGTCCGCGTTGGGGGTTCTACAGCGACCCGAAACTCGGCCAGGTCTTTGGCGGTCAGCAGCCCGTCATTCTCCGCGTGAAACTTGACAATCGCCGCGGCAATATCGCCCTGGTAGAAAGCGGCCCGGGCCGCCTGGAGTCCAGCTTCCCGTCCCCGGCTCTGGGCCTGCGCCTCTTCGTCGGCCATATACTGCAAGGTTCCGGCCAGGTCGGTTTGTTTGAAGATATCGCCCGGCTGTGGGGCCTGACCGCCGGGCAGATAGATGGCCGCGTTCGATGGCCAGTGCCGATACTTGTCGGCATTCGCCTTG
>JAAXHF010000526.1 GCA_012271025.1 Deltaproteobacteria bacterium
GACCCGAGATCCCCAAGCGTTTGGGGTAAGTCGTATTTTAGGGATCATTATACTTGACATCATTCTGGGAACAATTGATAATTCGCTATGCGGATCATCAGCAAGAAGCGGTTGCGGGAGTGTTGGGAGCGGCATGCGGACGCCGAGGAGCCGCTGCTTGCCTGGTATAGAGAGGTGGAGAAGGAGGAGTGGGAGACGCCGGTACAGATAACGGAGAAATACCCGAATGCCCGCGTTCTCGGTGATGGCCGGGTCGTCTTCAACATCAAGGGTAACCATTATCGGCTCGTGGTGAAAATCAACTATCCGGGACGTATTGTCTACATCCGCTTCGTGGGAACACATGCCGAATATGACCGCGTAAATGTTCTGGAGGTGTGAGATGGCCCCTGGAGAGATCAAACCGATTCGGACCGAACAGGATTATGAGGACGCCCTAGCTCGGATCGACGCGCTGATGGATGCAGCGCCCGGCAGCCCGGAGTTCGAGGAACTCGATGTCCTGGTTGATCTGGTTGAACTCTATGAGAGCAAGCACGAACCGATGGGCTATCCGAGTCCGCTCGCCGCGATTGAGTTCCGTATGGAGCAGGCGACTTCTAAAGCCCTCACCAAGGAGCAGCAGGCGGAACTCCAGGCGCTGGCGGCTCTTCCCGACGAGCAGGTCGATACGAGCGACATCCCTGAGATTCTGGATTGGTCGGGCGCCAAACGCGGGCTTCTGTATCGACCGGTCAAGCAACAGATCACCCTGCGGCTGGATGCCGATGTGGTAGCGTGGTTCAGGGCCAACGCGCCCGGCGGCCGGGGCTATCAGACTGAGATCAACCGCGTGCTGCGCGAACACGCTCGGCGAGCTGCGAAGCGCGCCCGCTCCGGTCCCTGACAAAGCGGCGGGCCTGGCCGACTGCTTGCCCTTTGCTCCGCTCCGCTCTATGGTATGCCGCGCGTGGGAGAAAGCGCGTTCGGACTACACTACAAGGAGGAAATCGTATGCCGCTGTATCTCGACGAAATTTACTGGAATCCGGATCGTACCGGTGAGGTGAAGGCGATGTTCAAGGGCGTGCTCGACGGGACGACGGGTTTTCCCGAGGGGGTGAGCCTGGTCGGCGGTCCGTGGGCCTCCAACGAAGAGCCGAAAATCGTCCTCGTCCTTGACATCCAAGACCACGCCAAGACGTTTGAGACCTTTCAGGGACTGGTCGCCAAGGGTGTGATTGCCAAGCGCCGGCTGACCCCGATTGTTGACTGGGCGTCAATGGATGGGGTGGCTGGCTAAGCCCCTCTCCCGTTCAGCCGCTTCGGAAAGAGTATGCTGCCATGACGCTTTCTCCCCGCCCGCTCGCCGTGACCGTATACTGCTCCTCGAGCCGGCAGCTGGCCCCGGTGTATACCGCCGAAGCCGAAGTGTTGGGGCGGCTGATCGCCCAACGCGGTCACCGCCTGGTGTACGGCGGCGGCAATATCGGCCTGATGGGCGCGCTGGCCCGTGCCGCGCTGGCCGAGGGCGGCCAAGTCACGGGAGTGATCCTCAAGGACTTTCTCGACCGGGGCTACGCCCAAGACGGCCATGAGATGCACGTGGTCACCGATATGCGGGCCCGCAAGCAGGGTCTGGAAGAGCTGGGCGATGCCTATATTGCCCTGCCCGGCGGCTTTGGCACGATTGAAGAAGTCTCCGAGGTGCTGGCCCTAAAGCAGCTCGGCTTTCATGCCAAGCCTATCGTCTTTGTGAACACCAACGGGTTCTTCAGCCCGCTGCTGCGCCTCTTTGACCGGGCGTTTGAGGAAGCCTTCATCCACGAGCGCTTCCGCGACGTGTACCAGGTGACCGATACCCCCCAGGCCGCCCTCGAGCTGATCGAAACAGCCTGAGCCTCTGATTCGTCTGCTGCGGAGGAAGCCACGCGACGGTTCTGCCAGTTGATTCTTGCCCCGGCGGTGTGCCTGCTGCTCACCCGCCCGGCCCTGGCCCAGACTCCGCCCGGGGAGTCCACACCGGCCCGTTCGCAGACGGGCGCTTTTGACCGGGGCCTGCTGTGGAAGATCGGTACGGGCAGCCCCAGGCCAAGCTATGTGTTTGGCACAATCCATTCCGCCGACCCGCGCGTTGTCCGGCTCCCGTCCGCAGTGCAGGCGGCCTTTGATGAGAGCGAGCATTTTTGCCTGGAACTCGTGCTCGATGCGCGGGCTTCATCCGTCCTGGCCCAGCGCATGGTCTTGGCCCAGGGACACAGCCTGCGGGAGGTGCTTGGCGGGCCGCTGTTTGACGCCGCCGTGCCGGTGATGGCGCAACGCGGCGTGCCCGAACCGGCTCTGCTGCGCCTCAAACCCTGGGCGGTGGTGATGCTGCTGAGTGGTCCGCGACACAAGACGGGCCAGGTTCTGGACCTCAGCCTGTATGAGATTGCACGGCAACAGGGGAAGTCCATCTGTGGTCTGGAAACGGTCGAGGAGCAGGTGGCGGTTTTTGATACCGCGCCCGTTGCCGAGCAGGTGATCCTGCTGCGCGATAGCGTCACCCGCTATGCCGAGCAGTCGGCCCTGCTGCCCCGCCTGATTGAGCGCTACCTGGCCCGCGATCTGGCCGGGCTGGTCAGTATCAGCCAGCAGAGCAGTCCGAGCGATGCGGCGGTCAGGCGCGTCGTGGATGGGTTCATGCAGCGGCTGCTGGCCCAGCGCAATCCGCGCCTGGTGGACCGCATGGACGCCGTCATCCGCAGCGGCGGGGCGTTCATCGCCGTTGGCGCCCTGCACCTGCCGGGCGAGCAGGGCGTGCTGCGGCTCCTGCACCAACGCGGCTATACGCTCGAAGCCATATACTGAGGGGATGCGGTCTAGCGGCCCTGGAACTGCGGCTTGCGCTTTTCCACAAATGCGCGGGTGGCCTCTTTGTGGTCTTCAGTCGTCATGGTGATCATCTCATAGGCGAGCGAGGCGTCGAGGATGAGGTTGGCCTGATCTTTGAGCCATTTGTTCACCGAGAGTTTGCTCCAGCGGATAGCCCAGGTCGGCCCGTCGGCCAGCTCTTGGGCCAGGGCGCGCGCTTTTGGCATGACCTCCTCGGCCGGTACGGCATAGTTCACCAGGCCCATCTGGGCCGCCTCGCTGCCGTTGACCAGGTGGCCGCGCATGAGGAACTCCTTGGCCCGCGCCGGACCGATCAGCAGCGGCCAGATCACCGCCCCGCCGTCGCCCGCCACAATGCCGACTCGGGCGTGCGGATCGCCAAAGCGGGCTTTCTCCGAGGCGACAATCACGTCGCAGAACAGGGCGATGGTCGCCCCGAGTCCGACCGCATCGCCGTTGATGGCGCCGATAATCGGTTGCTCGACCTCCAGCAGGTTCTGGATCAGCCGTTTCCCACCGGCCGGATTCAGACGAAAGCGTTTTGGCTGCCCGCTGTGTCCGTCCGATCTGGTGGCCATGCCCTTGACATCGCCGCCGGCACAGAAGGCTCTGCCGGCGCCGGTCAGCAGAATGGCGTTGACCTCCGGGTCGTCGGCCACATCGAGCCAGATGCGCTCAAGCTCGTTGTGGAGCTGAGGATTCACGGCGTTGAGCGAGTCCGGGCGGTTGAGGGTCAGGATGGCCAGCTTATCGGCCTTTTCAATCGTGATGCACTCGTAGCGGCTGTAGTCTGTCATCGGGCTTCCCTCCTTATGTTCCGTGGTGTTCCTTGTCGCCGGCATAGCAGGAGGACGTGTCCGAAACAAGGAAAAGCGAGGCCTGCGGCAACCCCCGGAGCCCCTTGAGATGCCATCAGCACAAGTGATACACCCCTGGCAATCTGACACGAGCAGGCTCTCCGCCAATGGCGCAATCTCCACGCCCGACCACGCGTTCACTCCGATTCCTGGTTAGCCCAAAAGCGGGCCGGGTGTCTGGCGTGCTGGTCCGTCCGCCGACCGCGCAGTGTCTGCTCGTATTCGCCCATGGGGCTGGAGCCGGCATGCACCACGCCTTCATGCAGGCCAGCGCCGTCCAGCTCGCCCAGTGCGGCATTGCGAGCTTCCGCTATCAGTTCCCGTATATGGAGCAGGGCGGCAAGCGTCCGAACCCCGGTCCGGTTCTCATCGAAACGGTCCGCTCGGCCATCGCTGCGGCAGACAAGGCGGCCGGCGACCTGCCGCTGTTCGCCGGCGGCAAGTCGATGGGCGGCCGCATGACCTCGCTGGCCATGGCCCAAGAAGCGCTGCCCGGTGTCCGGGGATTGGTCTTTTTCGGCTTTCCGCTCCACGCCGCCGGCCGGCCGTCGGCCGAGCGCGGCGAGCATCTGACCGACATCCATACCCCGATGCTCTTCCTGCAGGGCACGCGCGATACGCTGGCCGATTTGGCTCTGCTGCGCCCCCTGCTGCGTCGCCTGGGAAAACGGGCCAGCCTGCACGTCGTCGAGGGCGGCGACCACTCTTTCCACGTGCTCAAGCGCTCGGGCCGCACCGATGCGCAGGTGCTGGCAGAGCTGGGAGCGGCGGTGCAGGACTGGACGGCGCGGCGGGTCTGAGTTTCAAGCCCGGCTACCCAAAAGCCGGCAACTGCTCTATGATTTTCGGTATGCCAAGCCCAATTCCTTCTTTTGCCTCACGAGCGTGTCAGACGGGCGGCCAACTGCGCCGGACAAGCATTGAGAGCGTGCAGATCAACGTCGGCAAGCTGTGTAACCAGGCCTGCCTGCACTGTCACGTTGACGCCGGTCCCAAGCGGACCGAGATCATGGACCGTTCAACGCTCGACCTGGCGCTGGACTTGGTCCGTGCGGCGGGTGCGCACACGGTTGATATCACCGGCGGCGCACCCGAGCTGAACCCGTCGTTTCGGTATGCGGTGACGAGCCTGCGCGACGCCGGCCGCCGGGTCATTGACCGCTGTAATCTGACGGTCCTGTTTGAGCCCGGCCAGGAAGATCTGGCCGAGTTTCTGGCCCGGATGGGCGTCGAAATCATCGCCAGCCTGCCGTGCTACTCTGAGGAGAACGTCACCAAACAGCGCGGTCAGGGGGTGTACGACAAGTCGATTCAGGCCCTGCGGACGCTGAACGCCTTGGGCTACGGCCAGGACGGCTCGGGGCTGAGCCTGACCCTCGTCTACAACCCGGTCGGACCCCACCTGCCTCCCCCCCAACACCAGCTGCAAGAAGACTATAAGCGCGAGCTGGGTACGCGTTTCGGTCTGGTCTTCAACCAGCTGTACACCATCACCAATATGCCGATTGCCCGCTTTGCCCACAGTCTGGAGCGCGACGGTCAGCTCGACGCCTATATGCAGCTGCTGACCGAGGCGTTCAACCCGGCCACCCTGGACGGCCTGATGTGCCGCTCTCAGGTCAGCGTGTCGTGGGACGGCTTTGTGTACGACTGCGACTTCAACCAGATGCTCGACCTGCGCCTCGGCCACGACACGCCCCTGCGCCTGGGCGAACAGTCGGCCGCCGATCTCGTCCGGGCGCTGGAACATCGGGCCATTGTGGTCGGCTCACACTGCTACGGCTGCACGGCCGGGGCGGGCAGTTCGTGCGGCGGCGCCTTAGAAAAGCTCGGCTAGAGACTGCTGTCAGCATGAAAGTTGGCGAGATGCTACGGCTGCTCCGCGATGATGGCTGGTATCTGGTGACAAGACGAGGGAGTCATCGACAGTTTAAGCATCCTAGCAAATCCGGTCGGGTCACGGTTGCGGGCAAGCCTAGTGACGATCTGGCTCCTGGGACTCTCAACAGCATTCTCAAGCAAGCCGGTCTGAAGTAGGGGGCTGCATGCGTTATGTCATCGTGATTGAAAGAGCGCAGAATAACTATTCGGCCTACGTGCCGGATCTGCCTGGCTGTATCGCCACTGGGGCGACTGTACAAGAGACGGAACACCTGATCCGCGAAGCCATAGCATTACACGTGACTGGACTCCGAGAGGATGGTCTGCCTGTTCCGGAGCCCTCAAGTCAGGTCGCCTATGTCGAGGTCTGAGACTCCCGTCGGACCTGCAAGCATCATACACATGTAAGGAGACCGGAATGGATTTTGGAGTGATTTTTCTCTCCTACGTTGAGAGCTACAAAGACGTGGCGCTGGCCGAAAGCCAGGGCTTCAGCCACGCCTGGTTCGGCGATTCGCAGATGGTCTGGGCCGATGTGTACCAGTGCATGGCTCTGTGTGCGGCCAACACAACGACAATCAAACTGGGCACCAACGTCACCAATCCCAGCTCGCGTATCGCCCCGGTCACGGCCGGTAACTTTGCGACCCTGAACGTGCTGGCTCCGGGCCGGCTCATTCTGGGCATCGGCACCGGCAATACCTCGCGGCGGACGCTGGGCATGCCAGCGGCCAGGCTGGCTGAGATGCGGACCCATATCGACGTATGCCGCGGCCTGCTGAGCGGGGAGACCGTTCCGTATCAGGAGGGCGAGCGGCAGCGCATGATCCGCTTCCTCAACCCCGACGAGGGCTTCATCAACCTGGCCGACCCCATCCCGGTGTATGTGGCCGGCAGCGGACCCAAGACGCTGGAGCTGGCCGGGGAAATCGGCGACGGAGTGATCCTGTTCGGGACGGTCGGTGACAGTCTGCTCAAGTACACCCTGAGCCATATCCGGCGCGGCGCCGAACGGGCCGGCAAACGCCTGGAGGACTTGTATATCCTGGTCCTCACCGCCCTGCACTTCACCAAGCCGGGCGAGAGCCTGGCCGACCTCCAGCGGGTGGTCGGGCCGCTGGTCGTCTCGGAGTGCAACATCTTCGCCCTGTCGGTGACCGATCCCTATCAGTTGCCGGGCGATATTCGGGACGAGCTGATGGGCTTTAAGACTGCCTACCGGACGCCGACCGCTCCGATCGAGACTCGCCATCTGGACCTGTACACCGGCTATTGCGCCGAGTTCAAACCCGAACACGAGTCGCTGGTCACCGAGCGGATGATCAAGGAGACGACTCTGACCGGCACGCCGGAGGAGATTCGGGAGCGCATCCGCAGCATGGAGGCGCTGGGCGTGAAGCAGGTCGCGATTGCGGCCAACGTCTCCGAGATGACCGATTTCGCCACCCAGGTCGTCCAGCCTTCCGCCTGACCTGAGCCGCTCGATGTAGAAAGACCGTTCTGAGCCAGAGGCTGGGACGATTATCGTTCTCGATAGCAACGTTGTTTCCAAAGAAATTTCCAAATCGAACTGCCTATTGAGGGCAGCCGCAATTATTATCCTTGTATATTAGAGATTCGTTCGATACAGAGCAGAAAGGGAAAAATACATGAAGGCACGCCACTGGGACGAGCTGAATGCAGCGCTTTGGAAGTTTGTAAGAGAACCGCTTATGAACGAAATAAGCCGAGACGCATGGTTCGACACGCTAAAGAAGAGCCAGATTAAAAAGCGAGGCGATATGCAGACAGCGCGCTGCTATACTCTCAATTACAGCTATATGCACTTCGACGCCCTGACAAAACTGATCAATAAACAGCTTAAACCTCGCCTGAAGCCGCTACGAGGACGCTTGTTGCATATCGCTCTTGGATGCGGCCCAGGTACAGACTCTTGGGCAGTGATACGTGCCCTTGGCAAGTCTGTAAAAGTAACGACTATAGGGTACGATCATAACAGAAACATGATCGCATTGGCCCGGAATATTGCCGAGCGGATTACGAAAAACGAATCCCACAAATACGAATATTTTGACGACCGTGATGAATTCGAGGAGCGTACAGCTGATGGTAAGGGTCGAATCGCCTTAGTGACCATCAATGCTCTTTTTGGTCAGAAGACTGTGACTGATGAATTTGTTACGTGGATCGTCGATCTGATAGATTGGCTGGCTGAGAGGAAGACTCAGGTCTTCGTCATCGGTACGCATCCCGACTACGATGAGGAAAAGGTCAATGAATCATGGGAGCAGATCACAGAACTCCAGGGAACCTGTACGATCTATGAAGACCGGTTGGATGTCCGTACATGGTCCGCAACCAGATATGGTGAATACCACTGGTCCGAAGAGGGGCCATGGCACCGCGGTCAGTTCGACCCGCAATCGGCTCGAATCATTCAGGCGCGACGCTAAAATGACCTTGCAAGAACAGCAGTTGTCTCTCTTCGAAAGGCGTCCAGAGAGTCCGTCCAAGCCTAGTGAGATAGGCGTTCCAGGCATTGATTATAGAGAGGCGTTTCTCAATCCAGACGAGTGTGACGAGATTGTCAGAAAGATCGACGACCAGCCATGGAGCAATGACCTCAGCCGTCGAGTCCAGCACTACGGGTGGCGATATGACTATGCCTCCAAAACCGTCGCAGAGGATACACGTCTCGGCCCGCTCCCAGACTGGCTGTCGAGCCTAGCAGAACGACTTCACCAAGAAGGGTTTTTCGAGGAAGTTCCCGACCAAGTCATTGTTAACGAATACCAGCCGGGACAGGGAATTGCCCCTCATATTGACCGAGAAACTTTCGGGCCAACCGTGGCGACCATTTCACTCTGCGAACGCTGGCCGATGGAGTTCACACCCATCGACAGACAGACAGGTAATAATGGAAAGAGAGAACTATTCCTCGGTGTCGGCTCACTTCTCGTGTTGAAAGATGACGCGCGGGATAAATGGTTACATGGCATCGCCAAGCGGAAAAGCGACAGACCCGAGCCACAGAAAAAAGAACGCTATCCTAGGCAGCGCAGGATTTCTGTCACATTTCGGACCGTCATAGGGAGCGCCCATCGTGGGCGTTACCAGCCCACTCTAAACTGGCTTAGCCACCCTGCTGCTGCTTTTGCAG
Source organism: Deltaproteobacteria bacterium (assembly GCA_012271025.1). The sequence goes on from JAAXHF010000526.1 coordinate 8,751, forward strand.
CGCCTCTAAAGCGGCGCCCTGCTCGCCCAGCACACGCTTGGTAGATTCCCGGTCTTGAATGTTGCCCCACCAGGCGGCCGGTTTCGGACGCCTTTCAATTGCCGGCTTAGGGCCACAGGGCATCGGCCGCCAACAGGTTGGAGAATTGCGAAAATGGCAGAATCTCAATGCCGTCTACCGTTTGGAGTGCCGGCCCTTGGGGATAGACGACAATGCGTCGGCACAGACCCCCCAAGTCGGCCAGCACTCTCAACCCTTTGCACCAGGCTTCTGTAAAGGTGCCGCCGGACTTGACCTCAATGGCGACAAATTCTCTCCCGCGTTTGAGCAGGAAATCGACCTCAGTCCGGGTGTGTGCAGCTGTTGCCCAGTAGAAGCACTCGTCGCACAGATTGCGATAGTCTGTGTATGACCGAATCAGCTGTGCAATCAGCCCCTCAAATAGGTGCTTTTTCCAACGCCGCGTGGCCCTAAGAGAAAGAAGCTTTTTTGAGGCGCTTCAAGTATGCGTGGAATAGTCATTTGACTACTTTATCGTCATTTTTCGCAGTAATTTGACGATAATACATACATTTTTCACAAATTCTCAATCCCTGAATGTCGCGCCCGCCGATAAAAGAACGCCAGCGTAAACACCACCGCCCCGAAGGTCAGGAGCGTCATCAGCCCGTCCGGCAGCCCGAGCGACAGGCGGGGAATCCCGATGCTGGCCAGCAGGGCCAACCCGACCCCCATCAGCGCCTCACCGGCAATGGCCCCGGACGCCAGCAGGACGCCGGGCTGGACGGGCCGGGTTTGCTCGGTCGTCCCGGTGGTGAGCAGGAAGGCCACAATCCCGCCGACCAGAATCGGCACCGACAGCCCGAACGGCAAATACATGCCAACGGCGATCGGCATCAGGTGCGCCCGAAAGGCCGTGCCCCGCAGCTGTAGAACCCGGTCCACGATCAGAATACACACGCCCAGGCCCGCTCCCAGGCCGACCAGCGGCCACGGCAGCTGGCCGTCGCCAAAAAAGCCGCGGGCCAGGCTGGCAAACAGCTGGGCCTGGGGCGCGGCCAGCTCTTTGCCGCCGATGCCGCCCGGGGTGTGGTCGTGCAACAGTTGCAGCACGGGGGCCATGACCAGCGCCGCGACCGCCACCCCGGCAATCTGCATGAGCTGTTGGCGCCGTGGGCTGGCCCCCACCAGCTGACCCGTCTTGAGGTCATTACACACGTCACCGGCCGTGCAGGCCGTGCAGCACACAATCGCCGCCACCCCCAGGGTCGCCAGCATGCCGGTCGTGCCGCTGAAGCCGAACACAAACAGCAGCCCGCCGGTAAACAGCACGGCGGTAATCGTCATGCCCGAAACCGGGCTGTTGGAGTTGCCGACCAGCCCCACAATGTAGCTCGCCACTGCGGTGAAGAAGAAGGCCATGACCAGCATGATCAGCGTGGTCAGCAGGCTGACGCCGAGCTGGCCGGTGAGAACGGTGTACAGCCCGCCGATCAGCCCGACGCACACCAGGCCGAGCACGAGGATAGCGCCGAAGGGCATGTCGCGTCCGCCGGCCGCCTCCGGCTGAGCGGTCTGCGACCGCGCGAGCCCGACGGTCCCCAACAGCACCCGCAGCGCCTCGACCAGCCCGTGGCGCACCTGGGCGATGGCCGCAACGCCGCCGACCACCATGGCGCCGACCCCGACATAGCGGACCTGACTTGACCAGACCGCGTACGCGCCCTCAATCGGGTTCTCAAGCAGCTGCGGAGAAGCGCCCAGAATCGGCAGGATGACCAGCCAGCCCAGGGCGCCGCCGGTGAAGACGAGCAGGGCGATATTGAGCTGAACAATCATGCCCACTCCCAGCAGGGCGACCGAAATATCTCCGCCTACATAGAAGATGCGTTGGCCCAGCACGACCGCCCCCTCCAGGCTGCCTTTGAGCAGGCCGACAAAGCTGATCAGCAGCTTGCCGACCAAGCCGAACACGGCGCCGTGAATGACCGCCCGGGCGTCGTCCGCACCGCGCTGTCCGGCGCGCAGCACGGCCGCACAGGCCAGGCCCTCAGGAAACTTCAGGGTCGGATTCTGGGGCACGACAAAGACGCGCCGGAGCGGGATCATCAGCAGAACGCCCAGCAGTCCGCCGCTCAGGGCGATGAGCGTAGTGAGGACGACATCAAAGCGTTGCCACACCCCAATCAGGACCAGGGCCGGCATGGTAAAGATAATCCCGGCGGCCAACGACTCCCCGGCTGAGGCGGCTGTCTGGGCCTGGTTGGCTTCGAGAATCGTCCCGCCGCGCATCACGACCCGCAGGAGCAACATGGCCAGCACCGCAGCCGGAATGGACGCCGAGACGGTCATGCCGACTCTCAGCCCCAGGTAGACGTTGGCCGCGCCCATGACGACCGACAAGACCAGACCGAGGAGGACGGTTCGCAGGGTCAGTTCAGACACGTCGGATGCTTGCATGAGTTCTCCGATCACAGGCGCGCGGCCCGTTTTTGCAGCACAAAGCGGGTTGTTTGAATACGCACCTCGGCGTTCGCCCGCGCCCGTGCCGTCCGCAGCACCACAGCCCGGCGGGCTGGAGACAAGTCGGCCAGAAAATCCGACGACATGGCCGTAAAGTCAAGAAAAAAACCGAGCGGCAGGCGGTCCGTGTCGGTCTGGGTGTGAATCATGTCCAGGCCCGCCCGTTGGCCAGCCTGGCTGAAGCCGTGGCGGGTCCGTATACGCGGCCGGGTTGGGGCGGGCAGGGCGGCCGTTTCTCCCAGCTCAGACAAAACCTGTTCAAGCAGAGCGCGCCAACGCGGACCGGGGTCGATATGCGCCGTGGACTCCCACGAGTGCCACCACAGGTTAAAAATAAACAGCCCGCCAGGTTTGAGTACACGGGCAACGCTGGGGAAGACCTCATTCTCGTCAACAAGATGGACGGCGGCGCTGCATAACACCGCCCTGGCTCGAATCGGCACGCGGTCCACTTGGGCGGCCGACACTCGAGCGTGGCCGATGCTGCGGCTGCCGACGCGCCGGACGGCCAGCTCCAGCATGGCCTCGGCCGGCTCGACCAGATAGACCTGGGCCTGGGGGTGACGGTGCAGCAGACGGGCGCTCAGCAGCCCGGCGCCTGCGGCCAGGTCAATAACCGGCCCCTCAAGCGGTGACGGCAACAGGTCGATCAGACGCTCGGCCAGCCGGCCAAAGATTGACCAGCGTTCGGTCAGCTCCTGGTAGGCGCGGGCGCGTTCCTGCCAGGAGTCAATAATCTGCTGCTCTCGGCTGTCCATCACGGCATGAAAACACAATCTATGCCGTCGAGGAGCATATGGATCAAGAGGCCGACTCCCACCACCCGCGCGGCCGGGATGAGCGCCAGGATGCAGTAGACGCCAATCGCCGCGGAGGAGTGGAGCGGATGAAAGCCGATGCCGCACCGGTCCGGATCGTAGATCGGCGTGGCCAGCAGATGGTCGAGGTCAACGACCATGGTCAGCAGCATGATCAGCCAGGCTCGTCGCCAACGGTCGGCAAAAGCCAGCCGGGCGACCGCGCCGGGAACGAGGACATGGAGGATGAGGTGGAGGATGGGGCGGCTCATGACGAGCGAGTTAGGACGGCTGACTCTCGCTCGACTTCCCAGCCCGGAAACACGAGAACCGCCGGATGCACACGCAAGGCACGGGCGAGTGTTTTCGCCCGCTCCAGGCCGAGCTTGACCCGCTCTCTTTCTATGGCCGAAATCGTGGATTGCGGGATGCCGGTCGCTGCGGCCAATTCATTCTGGCTGAGTTCCTGGAGTTCACGAATGATGCGGACCGACTCGCCGACCGATAGCTCAAGGCGCTTCTTTGCTCTCCGGTACTCAGACATTTATCTTCTCCGATAGTCATGCGGGCTGAGGCTTACGACTTCAACATACACGCGGTCCCGCTCGATTCTGTAAATGACCCGATACTGGTCGTTAAGCCGCGAGGATCTATGCCCTCCCCACTCTCCGCGTAGACTCTCGTCATGGAACCCTCGGATCTGTCGCAGTCCCTCAGGACCGGAGATTGCAACGATATCCTTCCATTTTTCATAGCGCTTCAGAATTTCGTGGGGCAGCCGCCTGATTTGCCGATCAACTCGTCGATGCTCGAAGATATCCCACACCGAAGAGGAATGTACATACTATTTATGGTATGTCAACGAGCGGGAGGGACGGGTTTCAAACCCGCCCCTGGAAGGCCACCGCCCCGCCTCAAAAGCCTCCGGTCTAATTGTTACTATAATTCCCTAGCCAAAGATCCGCTCCAGGTAGTAGTTGATCACATGGTGTACGGCAATCTCATACTTGGACATGGGGCCCGGCTGGTACGCCCGAGACCTGAAGCCCTTCTGGAGAGATTGCACCATGCTCCGGTCTTCTTCCAGCACCAGCGTGACAAAATCCTCATAGACTTTCACCCGCTGTCTAAAGTCGGGCAGGCTGAAGTGCTGTTTGGGCAGCAGCATATGGAATGTGATCATGCTGCGCTCGACCCCCAGCGGCCAGGTTGTCGTAAAATTGATATTATCCTGGCGTAAGCCGAAATTCATATTCGGACGCTGATGGCTGGTGTAGCCGTATTCGAGGGTCTTGCCCGACAGCCACGGCATGTTGCCGAAGCGCGACTTGCCGTCGGGCGTCAGCGGGCTGTTGCCCTTAAAAAGACCGTTATAGCCCCCCGTTGTGAGTCGAAACTCGTACGCCTCGACCGGCTGGTGGGGACCCAGGGAAGAGCCGTGCAGTGCGGCGAGATGATAGATATCGACCAGATTTTCGGCAGTGGCTTTCCAGTTGCAGTCATATTCCAGGACAAACTTGGTCGCCAGTCGCAGCTCTGCGGGTCGGTAGGGGGCGAGCGTCTCGGTGAAGTCGCCTAAAAATTCCGTCAAGCCGCAGCTATCAGGGTCAAAGTTTACGAAAATGAACCCACCCCAGGTGTCCACTCTCAGGGGAACCAAGCCGTAGTCGGACAGCGTGAAATGCTCGATTTCTTGCGTAAAAGGCGCACCTTTCAAGCGACCTGTGAGGTCGTAGGTCCAGGCGTGATAGGGGCACTGGAAGCTTTTTGTGTTCCCCTGCCCGGTGGCAACCTCCGTACCCCGGTGACGGCAGACGTTGTAGAAGGCATTGATTGCGCTGTCCTCATCCCGGCACACGATAATCGGTTCATCTCCGACTCGCAGCGTCAGATAGTCCCCGGACTGTGCGACCTCCTCAAGCCTGCCAACACATAGCCAGTCGGCCTGAAAGATGCGCTCCTGTTCCAGTTTATAGGTGTGGGGCGAAGTGTAAAAATCCCCGGGCAGATGGCGGGCTTGGAGTAGGGGAGCCCTCGTCTTGGCAAGAGCAGTGGCGAACGGGACCGCGTTGTTGTGTGTGGGGGGTGATGCTGCCATGTGCATTTCCTCGGTGTCGGGTTTCGGCGGGCGCCTGCTGCGCGACCAGGGGGGGCACCTCGATCCAGTTCGGCCGTTTTATGTCCGTCATGCGGGACGGTCAACACCGCTGTGACACTCCCCTCAAAACGTGTGATGCATATTACCCGGAATCTCCTCTTCCCAGCCGTGCAGAAGCCGCTGGGCCGGAGAGAACCCACCCCGGCCCTTCGGGCCA
>JAAXHF010000266.1 GCA_012271025.1 Deltaproteobacteria bacterium
GGGCGGGTTTCAAACCCGCCCCTCCTGTCGTGTGGTCAGCCCGGGCGGTGGGAGAGGTGGTGTGCTGCGGCAGGGGCGGGAGTCTGAGAGCGGGCCGAGCGCAAGACCTCCGGCCCTGCTCACTCAGGCGCCGATAAAACGGTAGGTCAGCTCCAGGCCGAAGGTGCGGCCTCTGGCCAGCGGCGAGAAGGTGCCGCCGCCGAGTGCCGACGGAAGCTGGGTATTGCCGCCGAACCTGGCCTGGTTCAGCAGGTTCTTGGCGTACAGGCCGATCACCCACTGGCCGTCGTTGATGTGCAGGTCGAGGCCGGCTTGGAGCATTTTCTGCTGCCGGTTGAAGCCGAGGTTGTCGTCGGTGTCATACCATTTGTCCCGGTAGGCGTAATTGACCCGTGAGGCGAGCCGCACGCGGTGGCCCAAGTCCAGCGTGTGCAGCAGGCCCAGGCTGTAGGTCCAGCGCGGGGCGCGGGGCGGTTCGAGGTCCTCATCGCGGCCGTCCACTCGGCCGTCGCGGTTGAGGTCGAACTTGACCGTGGCGTAATCCGTCTCCACAAAACCGGCCGAACCGAGCAGGACGAGGCTGGGGGTGAGGGCGAACATCCCCTCCGCTTCCAAGCCCCACAGTTCGGCGTCGGCCGTGTTCCGAATCACCTGCACGATGTTCGCCTGGGTTTGCAGGGTGGGCCGCCCGTCCACAACATCGATGACCGGCAGACCCGTGTCGGGATCGAGGACGGGCAGGTCCTCGGTCAGCGACAGTTCGCGCTGCATGTCGTCGACGAAGTTGTAGAAAAACGCCGCGTTGAGGCGGGCGCGGGCGCCGAAGGTTTTCTTGAAGCCAATCTCGAAATTATCAACCCGCTCTTCGTCGAACGGCTCGGCGCCCAGGTCGCGGGCCACCCTCAGGCCGAGCCGTTCGAGCAGCGCGACCTGCGCGCTCGGCAGGTCGCGGCTGAGATCGTAGAAGGTGTCGCGCAGGTTATAGCCGCCGGACCGGAAGCCGCGCGTCCAGTGGGCGTAGATCAGGCTCTCGTCGTCAAACCGATAGGTCAGTCCGATCTTGGGCGACAGGTTGTTCCAGCTTTCCTCATCTCCGAAGTGACTTGGGCAGGCGGGGCCGTTCACGATGTGACACGGCGTGGCGCCGTTTCGGGTCAGGTTCGTGATATCGGCTTCTTTCGCCTCATGGGTATAGCGCAGCCCGGCGGTCAGCGTCAGCCGGTCGGTCAGGTCGTAGTCGGCATTCGTGAACAGCCCAAAGGTTTCAACCTCATAGTCGCCGCCGCCGCTTTGGAGGATGGTCCCAAAGGCGAGGTTGCGGTGTTCGTGATAGCCGATGTCGTTCTGAAAGTAGTACAACCCGGTCGTCAGGAACAGCTTGTCCAAAAACAGGCCGCTGTAGCGCAGCTCGTTGCTGAACTGTTCTGCGACTTGGACGGCGCCGCCGTGGAACAGCGGCAGCGGTGTGGCGTCAATATCGCTCACGGCATCGCCCCAGCCGTCGCGCCAGCCGAAGATGTTGGTGACCGTGCCGTGGCCCAGGGGCACGTCCCAATCCAGGCGGGTGTTGAAGGAGTGGACCTCGGACTTGATATGGCCCTCTTCGTCGACGGCGAAGTTGAAGCTGTCGCGGTCGAAGTTGGCAAAGGGGTTGGACAGGCCGGAGCCGTTGGTATGGTTCTGAGCCGCCGGGCCGTCGCCGTCGATATCCTGATACTCGTAGCGCAGGGTCAGGTCCAGGTTCTCGGTCGGCTGCCAGCTGACGACCGGCCGCAGCATCAGCGTGTCCTGGGCGCCGAAGGCCCGGCCGTCGTGCTCGTTCTCGAACCAGCCCTGGTCCTGGTTGGAATAGACCGTGAAGCGGGCGCGCAGGGTGTCGGTCAGCGGGGCGTTGAGCGTGCTCGACACGTACACGTTGGGCGCCTTGCCGCCGCCCTCGACCGCACTGCGGACCCTGGCTTCATAGCGGTCCGTCGGCGTTTTGGTGTTGACCAGCACAGCCCCGCCCACCACATTGCGACCGAACAGAACGCCCTGCGGGCCGCGCAAGACCTCGATGCTCTCCAGGTCGAAGGCGTCGTACAGGACCGTCGCGTTCGTACCGATGTAGATCCCATCGACGAAAACGCCGACCGTCGGATCGATGGACGGAATGGAACTGTTGATGCCCAGGCCGCGAATCGAAAAGTTGGCGATGCCGCGCGCCGTGCCGACATCGTCCAGGGTCACGTTCGGCATGTTGATCGACAGGCTGCCCAGGTCGCGTACCTTGAGGGCGTCAAGCTGTTCAGCGTCGAAGGCGCTGATCGACAGCGGCACGTCCTGGCTCGGCTGAGATCGTTTCTGAGCGGTCACGACCACGTCTTCCAGCGCGAAGGTATAGTCAGAGGCTGCTGCCTGTTCTTGCGGTATGGCTCCCGGAGTGGCCTCCTGGGCCTGGGCCGGTAGGCCAGCTGCCAGGAGCAGGACGAGGCCCAGCCCGATCAGGCCCAGAGTGGTCGGCGCCGCTGGTGCGCGCCTGCCCGCTTGCCGGTTTTCAGCCGTCTTGTCGAGAAGGTCCATAGCTGTCACTTTCGTCCTTGTGAGTGTCCGGGGGAGGGTCGAAGCAATCTGCTGTGTCCGTAGACGGCTATAGCGTGCGATGCGTGGCCGGACAAGGGGGGATTGCCCCGGGACACGCCTGCCCGGAAGTGAGAGGAGGAGCCTGAATGAGAACACCACGCTACACAGCCTTGCTGTTCGCCAGCCTCATCGGCGGTGTCATCGGACTCGGCTGCGGACTCGGCTGCCCGACCGTGCTCTTGGCCCAGCCGACCGCGTCTCTGGAGAATCCTCGGCCCGATTCGTTCCAGAGCGGACTGAGCGTGATCTCGGGCTGGGTGTGCGAGGCCGAGCGGATTGAGGTGATCTTCGACGACGATGAGACGAAACCGTGGCAGGCTGCCTCTGGCACCAGCCGTAACGATACCCGCGGGGTGTGCGGCGATGACGGCAATAACGGGTTTGGGCTGCTGTTCAACTGGAGTCTGCTCGAACCCGGCCGCCATACGCTCAGCGTCAGGGCCGACGGCCGGGAGTTCGCCCGGGCGACGGTGACCGTGACCGAGCTTGGAGAAGAATTCTTGCGGGGCGTGGGCAGGTATGCACGGCTCGAAGACTTTCCGCGCGAGGGAACGGACAGCATCGTCGCCTGGCAGGAGAGTCTGCAAAACTTCCTGATTGCCCGCACAGACCCCTTTGCGTCCAGCATCCAGTCGATGGACCCCGTTGGAGACAGCATCACCAAGGCGTTCAACGCCGATATCAACACCTGTCCCAACGAGGATCAGGAGGAGTTGAACTGGGCTACCAGCCTGACCCCCGACGATGGAGTTCTGAGTCAGGCCGAGAGGTTGGAGTCTCGCCAGGACGCTGCGATCAAGGTCGTCAGCCCCAACAGCGCCGAGTCGGGCGCCACGATGCTGGACGACTTTGTTGAGCAGACGCACAAGATCAAGGCGAATCTCGAGCCTCTCGCCGCCCCCCGCTATACGACCGTAGTGCTCGGCCATAACGATATCTGCGGCGGAATGATCGACAAGCGCAACGCCGACTGTCCGCAGGGCGGCGACCAGGACCCCAACCAGCACTGTCGGACCACGCCCGAAGCCTTTGAGCGTGAATTCCGCAAGGGCCTGGATATTCTGATTGAAGTGCCGGATTTGAAAATCGGCGTGGCCGCGCTGGTGCGGGTCTCACAGCTGTGCAACCACCCTACCAAAGCCGCCTGCGGGCTAGGCTCCGGGTTGTCATGCGGCGAAGTATGGGAGCTTGCTCCCTTAGTTCTCGAAGGCCGAGAGGAGAAGGGCATCTGCGGCTCGCTCACCGTCGACTGTTCGGATGAACGAATCGCGGCCGCGTATACCCTGGCTCGGCAGTACCGCGATATTCTTGAGCGGGTGACCTATGAGTACGCCGCCATTCCGGCCGGACACGCCTCGCCGATGCTCACGGTCGGCGGAGAACAGGTGGGCGGAGCGTCCAAGGCCGACGGGACCCAGCTGAGCTTCAGCAACGCGCCCTGGGTGTACAAGTTTGCTGAAGATGACCTGTCGTGCTGCGACTGTTTCCACCCTTCGAGCCGGGGACAGACGCTGGCCTCGCGGCTGCTGTTTGACGGCTTTACGTGCAGCGCGGGCGATGTGTGCTGCGGGGAGGGCGGCAGCGTCGTGGACAATGGTCGGTGCACCACCGAGGACACGGGCGGGCGGTTTGTACCGGGCCTGTTTTGATGAGGCGTGAGCCCTGCCGTGTCATGACTGAAAATCATCCGGCCACGCCGCCCTTTTCCCTGAAATCGTTCAACCCAGAGCGACCTGTTCAAGTCTGTAAGTCCCTGTCAACCTGTATATCCCCGAGGAAGACCAAGCCCGGGCAGCCTGGGCCGGCATCTGGGCGGAGGAATTCGTGCCGCCCTGGGCCTGGCGGCGGGGTCAGCGGTTGGACTGAACCTGGACATACATAGCAATTATCAGTCGTAAGGCCGGGCCTATTCCCGAATGACCGTGTAGAGCTGGGGCGCAGGGATCACCCCAGCAATCTTGGGCAGCTCAGCTTGTTGCTGCATCGCCGCTATCGCGGCCTGGAAGGTCTCGATGCTCTCCCAATTAGCCACATTGATCAGCAGATAGTGCGCATCCGGGGACACTGCTTGATGAAGCTTCGTCGAGATGTAGCCGGGTTGAGCTGCCAAGAACGCCCGCGCCTGCTCCCACATCGCTATGGTCTCGTCGAGCGCGTCTGGCGGGACGACAAAAGGATTGATGAGCACCACGCCTTCGGCGGGCTCGGCTGCGGGGGCTGGGTCTACAAAGGTGAGGGGCCAAACAAGGGCCGCGACGGCGACGATGACGGTCTTCCAGGTCCCTGCGGTCTGCGGCATGGCGTTGATCTCCTTCCCGCGCAGCTTCGGAAGCATCGGCCCGGCTCCCAGCGACTGGGCGAGGCCGAACTCTAGGGTCCGGACTCATAAAGGGG